>JAUVIG010000577.1 GCA_030592825.1 Chlorobiota bacterium
CATTAGGTTTTTCCTCAAGAGAAAGGACATTTCCTTTTTTATCAAACTCAACGACACCATATCTTTTAGGTTCATTTACATAATACCCAAATACCACAGCCCCTTTTGTTAATTGTGCAGATTCTTCCAGAATTTTAGAAAATCCGAAACCATGAAACAAATTATCTCCGAGTATCAAACAAACATTATCATCTCCGATAAAATCCTCACCTATAATAAAAGCTTGTGCTAATCCGTCGGGAGATGGTTGAACTGCATATGAAATATTTATTCCGATTTGTGATCCGTCTTCAAGTAAATTTTTAAAACTACCTATGTCTTGAGGTGTTGATATTATCAATATCTCTCTTATCCCTGCAGACATTAAATTTGACAACGGATAATATATCATAGGTTTATCATAAATCGGTAATATTTGCTTTGAAATACTTTTGGTTATCGGGTATAATCTGGTACCGGATCCTCCGGCTAATATTATTCCTTTCATTTTGTTAATTTTGAATAATTAAACTAATTTTTTTCTGATAAAAGTTCATCAAAATATTTTATAGTTTTAATTAATCCGGTTTCTAAATTGATTGTGGGTTTCCAATTTAACTTTTCAACTGCCAAAGTAATATCAGGTTTCCTTTGTAACGGATCATCTTCAGGTAAAGGCAGGAATACAATCTTTGATTTAGAACCGGTAAATTCAATTACTTTCTCAGCAAGTTCAAGTATAGTGAATTCACCCGGATTTCCAATATTAACGGGTCCTAAAAAATCATCATCAGTATCATTCACCAAACTCATTAAACCGGTTAACAGATCATCTACATATTGAAAACTTCTTGTTTGTTTACCGTTACCGTAAACAGTAATGTTTTTATTCATTAATGCTTGAACAATGAAATTAGAAACAACTCTGCCGTCATTAGGATGCATTTTAGGTCCGTATGTATTAAAAATTCGTGCTATTTTAATACGTACATTATTTTGTCTGTTGTAATTAATGAATAAAGTCTCTGCTACACGTTTCCCTTCGTCATAACAAGATCTGGGTCCTAATGTGTTTACATTTCCCAAATAGGATTCAGGTTGCGGATGAATTTCAGGATCACCATACACTTCACTTGTTGATGCTTGAAGAATTTTTGCATTTTTTCTTTTTGCCAATCCTAACATATTTATTGCTCCCAATACGGAAGTTTTAACAGTTTTTATGGCATTATGTTGGTAATGAACAGGAGATGCAGGACATGCCAAATTATATATTTCATCTACTTCTGCAAAAAACGGCATAGTAATGTCATGTCGTATCATTTCAAAGAACGGATTATCCAACAGATGAACAATATTTCTTTTATTTCCGGTAAAAAAATTGTCTAAAGCTAATACTTCATTTCCCTCATTTAATAATATTTCGCAAAGATGAGATCCTATAAAACCGGCTCCTCCTGTTACCAATATTTTTTTCATACGTTTAAATTATTGTTAAGTAATTAATAATCTTTGTTTTATGATTTTTATTCTTAATATATAAATTTATTCAGTTTAACGTATAGGAACACCAACCCGAAAACTTTGAGCTGTTTGCGATATTTTTTAAACATGCTGTTGTTGTGGCAGTTTGCCGACATGAGTGTTTCATGTGATTTTTTTATGAATTTAAATTATGGATTTACTATCTTCCGATACCGAAATATTCAAATCCGTTTTCTTTCATTTCTGTATGATCAAATATATTTCTGCCGTCAAAAATTAATTTATTATTCATTAGTTTTGAAGCTACTTTATAATTCATAACTCTGAATTCATTCCATTCTGTAACCAACAGAAGAGCATCTGCATCAACAATTGCTTCAAACTTATCTTCAGAATATTCAATTTTATCACCCAAAATTCGTTTTGCTTCTTCTGTGGCAACAGGGTCATAAGCTTTAATATTTACACCTGCTTCAATTAATTTATCAATCAAAACTAAAGCCGGTGCTTCACGCATATCATCTGTATTTGGTTTAAAAGATAATCCCCAAATTGCAATATTTTTGTTATTTAAATCACCATTATAATATTGATATAGTTTGTTAAATAAGATTGATTTTTGGCGATTATTTACATTTTCAACAGCTTTCAATATTTCTAATGAATATTTATTTTCATCTGCTGTTTTTATTAATGCTTTAACGTCTTTCGGGAAACAAGAGCCTCCGTATCCGGTTCCTGCATAAATAAATTTATTCCCTATTCTGGTATCACTTCCAATACCTTTACGAACATTGCTTACGTCTGCTCCAACTATTTCGCATAAATTTGCAATATCGTTCATAAAACTAATTTTTGTTGCAAGCATTGCATTAGCTGCATATTTAGTTAATTCAGCAGAAGGAATATCCATAAATATTATAGGATGTCCGTTTAATACAAATGGTTTATATAATCTTTTTATAATTTTTTCCGCTTTTTCAGATTCTATTCCTACAACTATTCTGTCCGGTCTCAAAAAATCTTCAACCGCACTGCCTTCTTTAAGAAATTCAGGATTTGAAGCAACATCAAACTGAATTGATTTTCCTCTCTTTTGTAACTCTTCAGCAATAACTTTTTTTACTTTTTGAGCTGTACCTATCGGCACTGTAC
>JAUVIG010000654.1 GCA_030592825.1 Chlorobiota bacterium
ATAAATACGAACATGTAAGCAGTCTTTCAAAAAAAGAAAGAGAAAATGAAGGTTTTGATGAACCGGTTAAACCGATTTTAAAACAAATGATTGTAAATGACTTCACTCCCGAGGCCTTAAACGAAGTACACAGCAATAATAAAAGAGGTTTGGGAGTATTTAAAGATGAATTAACAGGCTGGTTAAATGACTTTAACCGTTATCATAAAGGAAGCGACCAACAATTTTGGTTAAGCAATTGGAGTGGTGCAACTATAACAGTAAATCGGAAAACAGGTAAACCGATTTTTATTCCTAATCCGTTTATTTCTGTCTGCGGAACAATACAACCGGCAATTTTAGACGAATTTGCAAAAGATAAAATGAACAAAAACGGTTTCACAGACAGAATTTTATTTGCCTATCCGGAGAATCTAAAAAAGCCGTATTTAGATGATGAAGAAATGTCACAAGAGCTGACAGAAAAATATAAAGAATTAATCATCAAGTTATATAATCTAACCGAATACCAAGACCCGGTTACAGAACATGAACCCGAAACTCTCAACTTTTCTGTTGATGCAAAAAAGGCATTTTTAGAATGGAACAAACAAAATACAGATTTAATCAATGATGATAATATTCCCGAACAAATACGCAGTTTATACTCAAAATATGTTTCTTACATTTCAAGATTTGCGTTGCTCTTACAAATGCTGTATTGGGCATCCGGTGAAGGCAGTAAAGAACATATCAGTATAAGAGCTTTAACCGGGGCAAAAGAACTAATCGAATATTTCAAAGAAAATGCAATAAGAGTAATTGATAAAATTGAAAATTCAGATAATCCGGCATCATTAAATATGAAAACCGTTGCAAAGCTACTATCTGAAAAAGGGATGGTTATCAGAGATATTGCTGTTTATGTAGACAAAAGCAAATCAACGGTAGGTGCTTGGTTAAAAGAATAACAATTGGACACCGGACAAACTTGCAAAAATGCAAACAAATTATTTTACTGAATATCATCAATATAACACAATAAAAACATTAATTCTCTGTCCGGTTGTAAAAAATAATTACCGATATTTCATGTACTTAATATAAAAAAGCCTTATATTTGTAAAATCCATAGCAATAGTTAAACTCTTTGAGTTATCTTTAAATACTATAACTATGGATATTAGAATAATTAAAAAAGAAGCCTTTCTTCTTATTGAGAG
>JAUVIG010000616.1 GCA_030592825.1 Chlorobiota bacterium
ACTTTAAAAAAAATTCAAGTCCGGGCGATAAGATATTTTTTGTCAGCAAGAAAACAAACAAGGTTTATTCTGAGATTTCCGATAAAGACGGAAAATTTCAAATTACTTTACCAAACGGTTCAGAATATCAAGTCAAGATCAAATCATTTGACCAAGCCATGAATTACACTGCGATTCAAATTGAAGAAGCTGATTATGATATGGAATTTGACATCGGCATCTTGTATGAACTTCCTAAAACATATACCTTAAAAGATGTACGCTTTGATACTAACAGTGCAAAATTAAAAACGAGTTCCTACCAATCATTAAATGAATTGGCTGAATTTATGCTTCATAAAAAAACTTTAAAAATTGAATTGGCAGGCCATACCGACAGTGACGGTGAAGCGGATATGAATCTTGATCTTTCTCAAAGGCGTGCCGAAACTGTCAGAAACTATCTTATAAAAAAAGGTGTTCCCGGAAACAGATTGACAGCTGTCGGCTACGGAGAAACACAACCTGTTGCATCTAATTCAACAGATGAAGGTAAAAGCCTCAACCGCAGAACCGAAGTCCAAATTTTAGAACAATAAATAAATTATGTGAGAAACTGTCATTTTGCAAAAAAAGGTGCACAGCAACTCAAATAATTATATGATTCTAAAATTGAATACCTGTTAGATTTTTATTAAATCAGTTGCTTTGCACCTTCTGAAACTTAAGGGCACTCCTAAAAACTCATTTCATCCGGAATAACAGTTATTATTTCCTGCCAAAAGTGTCAATTGTAATAAATACAGGAAACATTTTTCACTTTTTTTGTTTCTGTGTGGAAAATGTTTTTATATTTGCAGCATGAATAATGTATTTCAAAATATTATACAAACTGCTGCCGATTTATATAAAAAATACGGAATCAAAAGTGTAACCATGGATGATGTTGCACGAGAATGTATGATCTCCAAAAAAACATTGTATAAATATGTTACTGATAAAATTGATTTATTAAGACAAGCTTTGCGTCTTGAGTTCAGTATTCAAATTAAAGAATTCAGTGCTATTTATAATAAAAACTTAAATGCTGTTGAAGAAGTATTTGAGATTCACAAAAATCTCATCAATATGCTGAAAACACATAATCAGGCAATTGAATATGACATGCATAAATATTACCCGGTTATAGACAAAGAATTAAAGGAAAAAAAATCAATGCATGTATATCAAATGATGATTCAAAACCTGAAAAAAGGAATTGCAGAAGGTTTGTATTATGATGATATCAATATTGAACTAATTGCAAAACAAAGAGTTATATTTCAAGTTCAAAAAATTGAGAACTCTATTGTATCCTTTAAGGAATTTACGAAACCTCATGCCATGAAACAAATGTTTATTTACCACCTTAGAGCAATATGCAGCCCGAAAGGTTTAAAAATATTAAACCAAAAAATAAAAGAATTAGACTAAAATATTAAACAGATTATGCCATTATAATTATATACAAATAAGTTGTTAATAATTTTGATGTAAATATTTAAAATTGATCCTGTTGCATTGTTAAATTGTTAAATTGCTAAAAAATATCAATACAGCAATGAAATATGCACACACCAATTTAGCAATGAAAACAATATTAAAAAATTCCTAACACAGATGTTTTTTTTGAGCAATCAAAAAATTTATGCTCTAACTAAAAATTATAACAAATATTATCAAATGAAGAACAATGTAACAATGCAACAATTTAACAATGAAAACAATACTTATATTGTCGGATTTAACAGATTTCTTTTCGGAAGTTCTCGAAAAAAACTATTTATTATTATTTTTTTAAATCTTCTATTCGGAATTAATTTCGGACAAGAAACAATAGTTGACAGCATTCCGGGATTCTCATTAGAAGAATTAAAAAATTATAGCGTTGAACATAATTATGATGTGATGAATGCAGAACTTGAGATAAAAAAATCAAAAGCTCTGAAATGGGAAACCACAGCAATGGGTTTACCTCAGGTTTCAGGTTCTGTTCAGTATCAAAATTTCCCTGATATTCCCACTCAATTGATGCCTAATTTTATTACACCGGCAGTATTTGAAGTAAATACAGAATTATTCGGTTTAACTCCCATTGCTCCTATGCCTGAAAATGAAAAATTTCCTGTTCAATTCGGCAGCAAACATAATGCCGACTGGGGTATTTCTGTTTCACAACTTATTTTCAGCGGTGAATATATTGTAGGCTTAAAAGCATCAAAAATCTTTCTTAACTTATCCGAAAAAGCAAAAGAAAAAAGTATAATTGATATAAAAGA
>JAUVIG010000375.1 GCA_030592825.1 Chlorobiota bacterium
CTATATCACAAATTATCAAATCCGGTATGTATTGAATTGCCATTTGAACACCTTCTGTTCCGTCTTTTGCAGAATAAGTTTGATAACCTTCAAAAGAAAGAAATTCTGCAACTTCTTCTAAAAGAGGAATAAAATCATCTATTACTAATATCTTTTTTTTCTTCATGAGTTTGACCTTTTTAAAATACTTGAATAATTATTAATTCTGTTATATACAACATTAAGCAAATTGTCAGGACTAACAGGCTTGATAATATAATCACCTGTTCCCAAACTTTTGCCTCTTAAAACTGCTTCTTTGTTTGCTTTTGCCGATAAAAAAATTACAGGAATTTTCTGCGTATCAGTATCTTCAGCAAGAATATTAAACAGTTCAAATCCGTTCATTTCAGGCATAAGAATATCTGTAATAATTAAGTTAGGTTTTTTATTTTTCGCTATTTGAAAGCCTGTTTTTCCGTTTTCTGCTTCAAAAACATTAAATCCCTCCATCCGAAGAATATCACAAATTTCTTCACGAACGGCAAAAGTGTCTTCAACTATGAGTATATTTTTTTTCATTATGTTTAAGTTTTTTGTTGTATGTTTAAAAATAGTAATTTTAATAGATATAACGTATGTATTATTTAAAATTTTTTGGTAAAGTAATTGTAAATTTAGTTCCTTCTCCGACTTTGCTTTCAACTTTAATTTTTCCTTTCATAAGTGCGATCGACTCTTTCACTATTGCTAATCCTAATCCTGTTCCTTGTATTGTCGAAACATTTTTTCCTCTGTGAAAAGATGTAAATATATGCTCTAAGTCTTCATGATTAATCCCGATTCCTTGGTCAATAAGTTCAAATATGACTTCTGAATCATTTGATTTTAAATTTAGAAATACTTCACCGGCATTCGGAGAAAATTTAACAGCATTTGTCAATAAATTATTAAATATATTTCTTGCTATTTTTTCATCTGTCATAATAATACAATCCTCATCATCAAATGAAAATTTTATTTTATGACTGTTTCCGTTTATATTTTGAATTTCTTCAATTAAATTGATTAAAAAAATGATGACATTGATCTTTTTAGGTTCAAATTTCATTTTGCCGTTTTCAGTTTTTCCTAAAGTCAATACATCATCTAATAAATGAGTCATGTGTTTAACTTGAGTTTCTATTTTTTCGAGCTTTGAGATTCTCTTATTATCATCAATTTTTTGCCAATATTTATTGACAAATCCGGCTGCAAAACTAATTGCTGCAAGCGGTGTTCTGAATTCATGTGATGCCATGGAAACAAATTGTGATTTTAAATCACCCAATTCTTTTTCCTTTTTTAATGCTTCAATTAATTTGTGTGTCCGTTCTTCTACACGCCTTTCCAATTCTGTTTTATAATTGTGAATTTCTGTAATATCTTGACCCATACAAATAATTCCGTCAATTTCATTATTAATATTTCTTCGTATTGTTGTACTGACCAGAAGTTTGAGATGTTTTTTGGATTTTATTATCAAGTTAATTTCTTCATTTGAAATTTCAATACCGCCTAAAGAGTTATTAATATAATTGTAGGTTTTTTTATCATTTTTATTACAAAATAACTTAATAAAATTCTTTCCTTTTACTTTGTGTTTTTCACAACCTGAAAGCTTTTCAATTGTAGTGTTCCATTCATTTATAATTCCGTTTTTATTAACTCCGAAAACCGGAACGTTGACGTTTTCAATTAGGTTTATGTATTCGGCTTTGGTTTGAAATTGTCTTTTCTTTGCTTTCAAAAATGATGAAATATCTTTAATGATCACAAGTAGTGTGGCTTCATTATTTTTGTATATTCTGCTGAGATTTATTTCAACCCAAATATCTTTTTTAAATGACGACTCTGCTTCTATTATAATTTTTGCAATAGTTCCTTCTTTTAAACATTTATCAGCTTTTTTAATCAAACCGGATGTTTCCCAATTTTTAAGTTTTTTAAAATTCCGTTCGAGTATTTGTTCTTCTGTAGCTCCCACAATATCCGCATAAGATTTGTTGACCGATATACAATCACCGTTTTCCTTAAAAGTAGCATAACCCAATTTGCCGGCTTTTATAATTTTCTCATTAAAATTATGTATGTCTTTTAACGCTTTATCTGCTAATTTCCACTCTGTGATATTCTCTACGGTTCCTTCGAAGAATATTTGACCGGTTTCATCTATATATTTTCTGGCGCTTTCTCTTACGTAAATCGGTTGGTTTTTTTTACTCATCCAAACACTTTCATAGCCTAAAATATAATTTTTAGCTCCCAAAATCGCTTTAAAATCTTTTCTGTATTTTGTTAAATCTATTTGTTGCCCTAAATTAATTTGAGCGAATTCTTCAAAAGAATTATATCCCAACATTTCATAAAGCGCTTTATTGGCTCTTATTATTTTTCCGTCAGGCGTTATAAGATACATCCCGATTAATGATTTTTCAAATAATCTTCTGAAATGTTCTTCAGATTCTTTCAGTTTTTGTTCAATATATTTCTTATTTGTTATGTCTTCTATTAAAGCTATAAAATGAGTGATATCACCTTTAGTATTTCGAACAGGGCTGATGATTGTATCTTCCCAATACAATTCTCCGTTTTTCTTTATGTTATGAAATTCTCCTTTCCAAACTTTACCTCCGGTAATTGTATCCAGAATTTCTTTATAAAATTCGTTTTTATGTTTTCCGGACTTTAACAGTCTCAATTTTTTACCCATTATTTCTTCCGAAGAATAACCTGTAAGTTCCTTAAACTTAGGATTTGCAAATTCAATATTGCCGTCAGTATCTGTAATAACAACTGTTATTAGGCTTTGCCGGATGGCAACGCTTAGTTTATTAAGTTCTTCGTTTGCTTTTTTACGCTCAGTTATGTCAACTAATGCACCTACGATTGAAATTGTCTTTCCTTCCTCAACCAATGGTGCTTCACGTACTTCTACCCATACTTTTTTTCCGTTTTTATGAACTAATTCAAGTTCGTAAGGTTTTTGCGGCTTAGCTGTTTCTATAGCTTTGCATGTATGTTGGAATCCGATTTCATTGACAGGATTATCAGAAGTTAATTCAGACCGGTTAATTAAGACTTCTTCCGGATTATATCCGAGAATTTTTTTCACTTGCGGACTGATATAAGTAATAATATGATCCGGAGTATGTGAAAAGAAGATATTTGTGCTGTTTTCAAAAATGTTACGAAGTTTTATTTCACTTTCCTGTAGTGCTTTCTCTGCTCGCTTACTCTCAGTAACATCTCGATAATTTACAATGATACCTTTTATACCTTTTATATTTAACAAATTTTTACCGATTCCTTCAATATACAGCCATGTTCCGTCTTTATGGAGAAAACGAAAGTTAACTTGTTCAATTTTTCCCGGTTTTTGTAACAAATCTGCAAATTGTTGCTTTATATGTTCTATGTCATCAGGATGTACAAATTCAAAAGCACTTTTCCCGATAAGGAAACCTTTATCATATCCCAAGATTTTTTTATGAGAAGGGCTTTCATATTTAATATTTCCTTTTTCGTCTATAACGGATATTACATCAGTAGTATTTTCTATTAAAGCTCTGAAGTATTCTTCGCTTTCTTTTAACGCTTCCTCTGCTTGTTTACGTTCTGTAACATCTCTGATAACAGCTCTGACAGATTTAATTAATCCGTTATCTCCATATTTAACCATAGCGTTTAACATACCGTTTATTATGGATTTATCTTTTTTGATAATTTGAATATCCGCATTTTTAATTTCAGATGTTTGCAGAATGTCCGGAATTAATTCTTCTTTAATCCTGTCTGAAATATTATTCGGATAAAATTCAAAAATTGAATGTCCGATAATTTCCGGTTTTGTGTATCCGGTTATTGCAGACAGAGTATTATTACATTGAGTAATAACAGCTGTTTCCATATCAAAACTCAAATACATGTCAGGAGCATTTTCGTACAGATCCTGATATTTTGCATTGGAAAGTTCAAGTGTTTTTTGAGCCGATTTTAAATTATCCATTTCTTTTTTTAATTTTATTGCAGATTCAATTGCAGGTATCAATCTTAAAAGGTTGTCTTTTAATACATAACCCCAAGCGCCTTTTTTGATAAAATTGATAGCTGTTTTTTCATTCAAGATACCTGTTACAAAAATAAACGGAGTGTCCGGAGATATTTTTGTTGCAATTTCTAATGCTTC
>JAUVIG010000074.1 GCA_030592825.1 Chlorobiota bacterium
ATTCTGTATTTTTCAAAAATTTCGCCATCAACTTCGCCTTCTTCACATGATACTCCTGAAATATCAGCCGGTAAACAGTGCATATATAATGCATCTTCTGCTTTTGTGAGTTTCATTTTTTCTTCATTGTATTCCCAGTCTTTGTAATTGGCATTTTCTGCTAAACAAGTTTTTTCCAAAGCATCTAATCCTTTTTTATCCCCTGCTTGTAATAATTTGGTTCGTTCTTGCATAATATGAAATGGTGCCCATGATTTTGGATAAACAATATCTGCATCTTTCACGGCTTCTTTCATATTATGACTGATTTTAAAACTTCCGCCGCTTGCTTCTGCTTGTTTTTTTGCTGTTTCGACAATTTCAGGAATTAAATCATAAGCTTCAGGATATGCCAATTCAATATCCATTCCGAAACGAGACATTAAGCCGATAATACCTTGAGGAACAGACATTGGTTTTCCGTAGCTCGGAGAATATGCCCAACTCATTACAATTTTTTTCCCTTTTAGATTTTTTAAAGAACCAAAATGTTTTTTAAGGTGCAATAAATCAGCCATGGATTGGGTAGGGTGGTCAATATCGCATTGTAAGTTTACAATTCCGGGTCTTGAAGGAAGAACACCTTTTGCAAAACCTTCATCTAAAGCTTCAGCAACTTCACACATGTATTTATTTCCTTCTCCAAGATACATATCGTCTCTGATTCCTATATAATCTGATAAAAACGAAATCATATTTGCAGTTTCTCTTACCGTTTCACCATGTGCAATTTGAGATTTACTTTCTTCCAAATCTTGAACTTCCATACCCAGCAAATTACATGCTGATGCGTATGAGAATCGTGTTCTTGTTGATTTATCTCTGAAAAGAGAAACTGCCAAACCTGAATTAAAAAATTTTGAAGATATATTATTATCTCTCATATCTTTTAAAATTTCAGCTACTTGAAGAACTGCTTTTAAGTCATCTTCACTTTTTTCCCATGTCAATAAAAAATCCTTACCGAATAATTCGGATTTCAATTTTTTTAGTTCTTTTATTTTGTCTTTTATATTCATATCTTTTTGTAATTAAGTATTGTTACCTGCCTGCCGACAGGCAGGCATTGTTGAATTGTTACATTGCCTGCCTGCTGTTTTTTTAAAAAGGATGACAAAGATAATAAATTTGTGATATTCGCAAAGGGTGATTTGTTTTATCCGCAGGGCAATCGCATTTAAAATTTGTCAAATGATGAAACCACAGAGCCGATAGGCTCGAACTCTTTGTAACAAGGTACGGTAGTGCCGTGCATCGGATTGTTTAAATTAAATAAATCCTGTAGGGATGTTCTCATAATAAGGTCATCCCTACGGAGCTTTTTTATTACGTATCATATATGTCATTGCCGTACTGTGTTACAAAGAGAATGTCCCAAAGGGACAGAAAGAATAAAATATAAAATTATTATAAAATACAAATGTGCTTTTATTTACCCACTATTATCTGCATAGAGCCAATATTTTATGTCAATGATATTATTTAATAGTGGCACGGTTTCATTAATAAAGGAAAAACTAAATCATATAAGCAAAAGCAGCATAAAAAGCACTCGCTTTTACCAAATGTTCAATCGGAACTTTTTCATTTGGTGCATGTGCCATTACTTCATTACCGGGGCCGAAACCAATCATCGGAATATCATAATATCCGTTTATGGTTACTCCGTTTGTTGAAAAAGTCCATTTATCAATTTTGGGTTCTGAATTGAAAAGTGCTTTGTAAGCTTCTCTACCTGTTTGAACTATTTTATGATCTTCCGGTATTTTCCATGTGGGGTAGTATTTTTCCATACCGTATTTCAGTCCTGTATAAGCTTCTTCTTCATAATATAAAACTTCAACTTTCCCGCCGTGTTTTTTTGCGACATTTTCAACTTCTTTAAGGGCAGATTCTTTTGTTTCGCCCCATGTTAATCGTCTGTCAAGATGAAGATGTGCATAATCCGAAACAGCACAAAGAGAAGGGCTTCCGGATTTGAATTCTGAAATTGTAACTGTTCCTTTCCCGAGGAATTCATCATTTTTTAAACATTCATTAAGCATTTCAATTTCCAAAGCTGCTCTTGCTGCTTTATAAATTGCATTATCACCTCTTTCGGGAGCAGAACCGTGGCATGATACTCCTTTAAATGTTACCCTCATTTCCATTCTGCCTCTGTGACCTCTGTAAATGTTTAAATTTGTAGGTTCTGTACTGATTGCAAAATCAGGTCTGATCCCTTCTTCTTCAACAATATATTTCCAGCATAAACCGTCACAATCTTCTTCCATAACAGTTCCCGTAAAATAAATGGTAAGATCTTTATCAAAACCAAGTTCTTTCAGAATTCTTCCGGATGTAACAAATGCAGCAGCTCCGCCTTCTTGATCAACCGTTCCTCTACCGTGAACATATCCGTCTTTTATTTCTCCTCCGAGCGGGTCAAAATTCCAGTTATCAAGATTTCCGAGATCAACAGTATCCATATGAGCATCAATTGCAAGAATTTTTTTTCCGTTTCCTATTCTGCCGATTACATTTCCCAACCCGTCAATTCTTACTTCGTCAAATCCGGCTTCTTCCATTTGTCTCTTTAGTTCTGCTTGAACATCTTTTTCTTGCATACTTAATGATTTGATTTGAACTAATTTTGAAAGATTTTCAGCTGTGTAATCTTTGTATTTTTCAGCAAGTTCATTTATTTGTTGAATATAATTTTTCATAAAATAAGTATTATATTTGTCGTTTCGAGAAAAGGGATACAAATGTAATATCTTTGTTTTATTCGTCAAACAAAATTTTTCGTTTTAATTGCAGTTCGGGATATTTTATTAACTGTTTGGCAGAAGTTATTTTTTTTTATTACATTTAGTTTTATCTTTCAAAAAATTTCAATTATTAATTAATAATAAAATCAAAAATTATGAAGTTCATTAATTATTTAGTTATAATAACTGTCCTTTCGGGTAGTTTATTTTTTGTCAGTTGTAACGGAGATAAAAATGATGAAAAAATTATGAAAGCAGAATTGATACCTTTAGAGGATTTCTTTAAAAATCCGGAAAAAACATCTTATCAAATTTCACCTGACGGGAAATATTATTCATATTTAGCACCTTATGAAAAGCGTATGAATATTCATGTTCAAGAACGCGGTAAAGATTCAGTTATTCGTTTGACAAGTGAAACAGACAGAAATATTGCGGGATATTTTTGGCCGAATAATGAACAATTATTGTATTTAAAAGATACCGGCGGTGATGAGAATTATAAAGTTTATTTGGCTGATGTAAACGGTGATGAACCAAAATGTTTAACTGATTTTGACGGTGTAAGATCTATGATTATTGATGATCTTCCTGATATTCCGAATGAAGTGATTATCTCTATGAATAAGAGAAACCCACAGGTTTTTGATCCTTACCGACTATATTTGGATAACGGTAAAATGGATATATTAGCTGAAAATCCCGGAAATATACAGGGTTGGTTATTTGATCATGCCGGTAAATTGAGAGTTGCCGTTGCAATTACTGACGGTGTAAATACTTCGCTGTTATACAGAGAAACTGAAGCAGATGAATGGAGTACCATTCTTACAACTGATTTTAAAGAAAGTTTCAATCCTCAATTTTTTACTTTTGATAATAAAAACTTAATAGGATCTTCAAATATCGGCAGAGATAAAAGCGCAATTGTTGAGTTTGATCTTAATGAGGCAAAAGAAATTAATGTATTGTATGAAAACCCGGAATATGATGTAAATTATGTTTCATATTCTCAAAAGAGAAAAGTATTAACAGCAGCATCATATACTTCATGGAAAAGAGAACGATTCTTTTTTGATGAAGAATCCAAGAAAAAATATGAATTTTTAGAAAATAAATTAGAAGGATATGAAGTTGCAATAACAGGTAAAAATAAAGATGAAAATATTTATATTGTAAGAACTTACAGTGATAAATCTCTTGGTGCTTATTATATTTATGAAACAGAGGGTAATAAACTTGAAAAAATTACAGATGTAAGTCCGTGGTTGGATGAAAATAATATGGCAAATCAGTTACCTATAGAATATAAATCACGTGACGGATTAACAATTAACGGTTATTTGACTTTACCTAAAGGATATACGATGAAAAATGCAAAGGACCTTCCTGTTGTTATACATCCGCACGGAGGACCTTGGCACAGAGATTCTTGGGGCTTCAATCCTGAATTGCAATTTCTTGCAAATCGCGGTTTTGCCGTTCTTCAAATGAATTTTAGAGGTTCAACCGGTTACGGAAGAAAATTCTGGGAAGCTTCATTTAAAAAGTGGGGAAGAGAAATGCAAGATGATATTACCGACGGTACTAATTGGTTGATTGAAAAAGGTATTGCAAATGCTGATAAGATTGCAATTTACGGAGGAAGCTACGGCGGATATGCAACATTAATGGGTTTGGTTAAGGAACCTGATTTGTATGCGGCAGGTGTTGATTATGTAGGAGTATCTAATATGTTTACTTTTATGAAGACAATACCGCCTTATTGGAAACCTATGTTGGAAATGATGTATGAAATGGCAGGCGATCCCGTAAAAGACAGTATAATGTTAAGAGAAGTTTCTCCTGTATTTCATGTTGATAAAATTAAAGCTCCTTTATTTATAGCACAAGGTGCTAATGATCCGAGAGTAAACAAAGATGAATCTGATCAAATGGTTGAAGCAATGAAAGAAAGAGGTATAGAAGTTGAATATATGGTGAAAGATAATGAAGGACACGGTTTCAGTAATGAAGAAAACAGATTTGATTTTTACAGAGCTATGGAAAGTTTTTTAACAAAGCATTTAAGAGATTCTGTTGAATAGATATATTTATTGTGAAGATTTTAAAGCCTCCTTCGGGAGGTTTTTTATTAATTGTTTTTTTTATTGATATTTATTCTTATTTTTGACTTGTTTAAATCTAAATATCAGAGTGTTATATAATTCTATTTTTAATACGGATAAAAAAAAGTTGGCGGTTTTAATAGACCCTGATAAACAAGACCTGACTAAAACCGCATTAATTGCGGAGAAATCTCAAGCCGGTCAAGCAGATCTTATTCTTATCGGCGGAAGTTTGATATCCGGAAGTTTGGATGATACAATTGATGTTGTAAAACAACATTCAGATCTACCCGTTTTTTTATTTCCGGGAAGTATTTTGCAAATTTCCGGTAAAGCAGACGGAATATTACTTTTATCATTAATATCCGGCAGAAATCCCGATTTGTTGATAGGAAATCATGTGTTAGTTGCACCGTTTTTAAAAAAAAGTTCCTTAGAAATTATTTCAATCGGTTATATATTGGTTGACGGAGGTAAACCAACTTCAGTTGAATATATCAGTAATACAAAACCAATTCCTGCCGATAAGCCTGATATTGTAGTTGCAACAGCTATTGCCGGCGAAATGTTGGGAAATAAGGCTGTTTACTTAGAAGCAGGAAGCGGAGCAGAACAGCATGTGAGTGATATTATAATCAGAGAAGTAAAAAAAAATATTGATATACCTGTAATAGTCGGAGGTGGATTATCAGATATAAAATCGGTTGAAAAAGTATGTAATGCCGGTGCAGATATAATTGTTACAGGAAATGCTTTTGAAAAAGAACTTAATTTAATAAAATTATTTGCAGATAAAATACATTTGTATTAAAAGTCAATAAAATAATTAAAAATCAATACCTGCATATTCACTTGCATCAAATTCTTTTAGGTCAATATTAATGTCAGTTGAATATTGAATATCTTTACCTGTTTCTTGAGACATCTCATCATCAGCACCATACAACCAAGTTACTTTAAATTGACAAAGATCACTTCTATTTTCATATAAAAAGTCTAATAATTTTATTATTTGAAATGAAGATGATGAGTTAACGTAGTCAAGATAAAATATTAACTCTGAATTTTTGTTTGGATTCTTCATATAGTTTTGAAACCAAGAAATTATCGGTTCATAAAATTCATTAGCATTTGCATATATTGATCTTCCGGTAATTAAAAAAATATTATTATCCTTGTCTAAAATAACTTTTGGTGAAAGTTTTGTTTTTTTTATATTAATGGGGTTCATTTTATACTAATTTTTAATGAAAAAATTATAACTATATATCAAAACTAAAATCTTCATAATCTTCTTCAGATTCGTCAATAAAACCTTTTACTTCAAAATCTATATTTGAGGAATTCATTAATTCTTCACCTCTTTCTTTTGTCATTTCATCATTTTTTTCATAAAGCCATATTACTTTAATTTTTTTATCGGCAGTTAAAAAATCTTCCAATAAAAAAATAATTTTCATTAATTGTAATGATGATGAAGAGTTTAAATATTCATAATTTAAAACTAATTCTGTTTTGCTGTTTGGGTTTTTTAAATATTCTTGAAGCCATAATTTAATAGGATGATAAAATTCATGAGCATTCTCAATTATTGATCTTCCTGATATTTGAAAAATGTTATTTTCTTTATCAAAGATTACTTCGGGCGTTTTTTCTGTTTTCTCAATAATTATTGGTTCAAACATGTTTATAACAGATAACAGATAAAAGTAAAAATATATTGCTGAAAGATTTAATAATCTTCTGCAGGATATTCTTTGATTTCAAAATCTAATTTTGAAACAAGTTTAATCTCATCACCTCTTTCTTTTGACATTTCGTCCCCTTCTTCATACAGCCAGCTGACTTTTACAATCTTACCGCTTTTTTGTATTTTTTCCAAGAGCATAATAATTTCCATTATTTGTCTTGCAGAAGAAGAATTAAAATATTCAAGGTCAATAACAAAGTCAGTTTTTGGTAAAGGAGATTTAACATACTCTTCCAACCAATTATGAATCGGAGAATAAAATTCGCCCGGATCTTCTACTATTGATCTTCCTGCAATTTTGAATGTACTGTTTTCTTTGTCCAAAATAATTTCAGGACTGTTTTTAGTTTTTTCTAAAATAATTGGTTCCAACATGATTAAAAATTAACTGTTAATGAAAAGAAAGAATATTCATCATTTATTTGAGTAAATTCATATTTAATATTATCTTCAGTTTCTCTCGCTAAATCAATAAGACCTAATCCGGCACTTCCTGTTTTTGTGGATTTTCCTTCTCTTAAATATTTTCTGTAAAGTTCGTTTAATTCGTCTTTTGTTTTGCTGTTAACTGAATCAATTTGAGTTTTTAAATTTTTAATTTCATTATTGGCAATAAGATTACCTGTTCCAATATGAAATTTATTGTTCATAAAACCGATTTGAAAAATCCCTTCACGCTTATCATCTGTTGAATATGCGTGTTTACTTATGTTTTGAAGTATTTCAACTAAAAAATGAAATATTTTTTTATGAATTTTTAATGATATATTTTGCATATTTTCTTCAACCATTCTAATCATTGGTCCAACAGCTTCTTCTGAAAAGTCACCTTTATGCATCATTAGAATATTTTCTGCTGCTACTATTTCTTGTACAAATTTTGCATCTGAAATAGGAAGGGAAGGTAAACCATCGTCTGTTTTTGCATTTTTTAATTCAATTTGCATAAAAAACATTGATTGTTTATCATCTATCTTAACAAAATCAAAAGGCAATTTACCCTTTGTTTTTCTTACCATCTCAATAAATCCAAGTCCTGCTCCGCCTTTTTCATTAATTTGTTTGTTAGTTAAAACTTCACGGTATAACAAATTAAGTTCTTTTTTATCAAGAGTATTTACTTTTTCCAATTTTTCTCTTACAACCGGAATTTTATCATTGTCAATAAGATTTGCAGAAATTATATAAAATGTATCACCTACATTTCTCGTCATAAAGAACTCTGAGGTTTCATCAAGTTCAGAATTTTCCTTATCAGCATATCTTGAAATATTTTGAAAACTTTCGATCATTAAAAAGGATAATTTATTTCTTAAACGTCCGTGTTCTTCATCTAAATTTTCTTTTAATAACTCTGTAGCCATTGTAAGAACATTGTTTGAGAAACGCCCTCTGTAACTGAAACTTATTTTATCTTTTTCAAGAAGTTTATAGAATTCAAAAATCGTTTTGGTAGTCATAATATATATTATTTGTTGTAAAAATATTACATTAACAGGTAAAATGAAAATTTTTTTGCTTATTATTTAAATAAGATTGATTAATTTACCTTTTTTCTAACAATATAACATTCTCAACATGATGTGTATGAGGAAACATATCAACAGGTTGAATTTTTGTTACTTTATATTTATTATCAAGCAGTTCAATATCCCTTGCTTGAGTTGCAACATTACAGCTGACATAAACTATTTTGCCGGGTTCAGTATTTAAAATCGTTTGTACAACTTTTTTATGCATACCTGCTCTCGGAGGATCAACGATTATAATGTCAGGTTTACCTTTTTCCGAGATAAAATCATATGTTAAAATATCTTTCATATCTCCGGCAAAGAATTCTGTATTATCTATAGAGTTGATCTCGGAATTTATCTTAGCATCTTTAATTGACTCTTCAACATATTCAATACCTATTACATGCTTTACATCTTTTGCAATAAAGTTTGCAATAGTACCTGTTCCGGTATAAAGATCATAAACTATATCACTTTTCTTAAGTTGTGCAAATTCTCTAACTATCTTATACAAATTATATGCCTGAATTGAGTTTGTTTGATAAAATGATTTTGGTCCGATTTTAAAAATAATATCATCCATTTGTTCAGTAATGTATTCTTTACCTTTATAATGAGTAATGTTTAGATCAGTTATTGAATCATTTCTTTTAGAGTTAATAACATAATTTAATGAAGTTATTTGGAAGAATTCCTTTGATACAGCATCCAATAATTCAGTGATTTTTTCCTTTTCATTTTTAAAAAAAGATACAATAATCAATATTTCTCCCGTTACAGATGTTCTGATTATAAGGTTTCTTAAAAAGCCTTCGACTTTATATAAGTTAAAAAAATTGTAGTTATTTTTTACGGCAAAGTTTTTTATAAACAGTCTTATTTCATTTGAAGGAGAAGCTTGCAACCAACATTCTTCAATATCCAAAACTTTATCATATCTTCCGGGTATATGAAATCCCAATGCTTTAAATTCTTTGATTTCTTTGTCAGAATTAACTTCATCTTCGGTTAACCACCGACTGTTTGAAAATGTATATTCAAGTTTATTTCTGTAAAATTGAGTGTTTTGGGAAGCTAATATTTTTTCTGTATCCGGAAGTTCAACTTTTGATATTCTTTTAAGAGTTTCAGTAACCTGTATTTGTTTGTAAAATAATTGATCTTCGTAACTCAATTGTTGCCGTGTGCATCCTCCGCAAATTCCGAAATGTTTACAAAACGGTTCTATTCTTTTTTCTGAATATTTATGAAATTTTATCGGATAGCCTTCTTTGTAATTTTTCTTTTTCTTATTAATTTGAACATCAACAATATCACCGGGAACAACTTTATTTACAAAAATTATTAATTCTTTTTTATCAGGATCTTCACTTTTTACTTTCCCTACAGCCTTACCCTCAATTGCCAGATCAATTATCTCAACGTTCTCGTATTTGGGGTACCTGCTTTTTTTATGCCCGGCCATCAAATAATTAATTTATATAAATATTTTCACAAAGATACAAATTTTGAAGTGAGAACGATATAATTTTTCAGGAATGGTTTATTAATATTCATAACAACCAATATCCGGAGAAATGTCTGTTGTTCTGGAAATATTATTCAAATCAAAATTAAGAAGTTCGAGATATGAATTTGTAATATCAATGTTTCCTGCATTTATAGCCGGAGATTGCTCATTAAGCATAAAGTCAAATTCATAATGATCTGCAAAAATCGGGTCATTATTTAAAATAACGTTCAAGAAGTGATTCTCATCATTAGTATTAATATCGCTTTCAGGATCAATTTTTACAATAGAGTTTTCAAATAAATAATTAAATTGAATTCCTTGGTCAGTATATCCGTCCGTATCAATTTCTGTATCTGTATTACCCCAAATAATGCAATTTCCGAAATATGCTTGATTCAGATCGTAAACATATAAAGATCCGTCGGGATGTTGGAAGTAATTATTTATATATATAGCAGAAGTTGTTCTTGCTCCGTGCCAATAATTACCTATGGTGCAATGATAAAATTCATAATTACCACCTCTTGTGAGAGCAATATTGTAATGTCCGCAATCATCAATAAGACAATTAGTTGCAAGTGTTTTACTCATTTGAGTAAAAATACCTGCATAAGAGTGATGTTCAATTTTTGAATTGTGAATACTTAATTGAGGATTTGAGTTTTGAGTTGAATCAACTTGGATTCCTGTTACGGCATTTTTAATTTCTGCAAAGTTTATATAATTATCCTTACTTAGTTTTGTCAGCCAGATACCTTCCCATTGTCCCGGTACATCATCATAATTATCCAAGGAATCATTTTCAAAGAAAATTGATGAATGTCCGTTTAAACGATCACCCTCAAAGATTACGGGATCTTCATAAGTACCGTTAATTGTTAACGTGCCGAGTATGATCATTCTTGAGTTTCTGTGAAAATATATATGAACACCTTGTTCTATGGTAAGTGATTCATTTTCGTTTAAAGCCATTGAATTATATACAACATACGGTTTATCATTTGTCCAAATTTGAGTATCTATTACCGAATCATTGATTAAATGAATATCTTGTCCGTATGCTATAAGATCAACTGCTTGTACATTCCCGTTAGTATAAAACATGATTTGATCATGTTCTATTATTTCGTCATCAGAAGGGTCGATATTAACATCAACAAATATATAGATGCTGTCTTTGGCCCCTATCTCAATATCATGAAGTTCATTAGCCGGTATTCCGTTAACATTTATTCTGTAATTAGATTCAATTCCTTTTGCAATTTTAATTTCGGATAAATTAATCGGAAGATCATGCGGATTAAAAACTTTTAAATGACGAACTGCTGATCCGATACCTGTAAACACAGTATCAAAAAAGACAGTATCTTTTGAAAATTTCAACTTTGCATTACTGTCAGTAATAAAATTATTCTTTCTGCATGAAGAAATTATAAGAATAGTAATAACAGTAACAGAAAAAATTTTAAGAAAAAGTTTCATTAATTAAAAATATAAGTTTTGATTTATTGAACAAACGACAAGAACCGGTTTTTATTCCTTTTGATCCAATAAAATATTAAGTTGTTCAATAATGTTTTTTGTAGTGAAGCCTTTTTGTCTTACTAATTTATCAATCATCATTTTCATTTCTTTAACTGTCAGACTTCCCTTAATTTCCTGAAATACAGCCATTCTGTATGATGGTCCGCTATACCCGGTAATAATATCATTTATTCTTTCTTTTTTAGATTTCGGAACAGATTTATTAAGATCAATTCCCCAATCTTTATATAAAAAATCTTTAGTTAATTCTGCAAGTTGTTTATTGCTAATCCTGTCTCTGTCTGTATATATTAAATCAGAAGTATCTGCTTCTGTTATTTCCAAGGATGAAAGATCAATCATTTTCATTTTTTTTTCATTTTTGAAGATAAGCTCATTATCTGATTTCCAAATAAATTTGGTGTATTGACTTAATGTGTCTGAAATAATTTTGCTTGATCTTGGTTCGTTATTAACAGAACTTAACCATAAAACAGTACTTACTGAATCCTTTGTGAAGTAGATAAGCTTGTTTTCATCAGGAGACAGCAGAGGGTAGAATCCGTCTTCATTTAATCTTATTCTTTTTTCTTGATCTTTATAAAATAAATGAATGCCGCTAAATCTCTCTCCAAATTCTGTATGATATTTCCAACCGCTGATAGGTTTTAAACTGAATGCTAAAATATTATTTCGATATGATATTCCTTGTTTCACACCATCTCTTCCATAAGGCAGGTCTTCAAAACTGAAAACTTCTTTTAGTTCTTTTGTATTTAAGTTAAAGGTATATAGAGCTACTTTTTTAAATATAGTTTTTTGATACCCGAAACCTTTCGGAGGTTTTGCTATATGTATAAATTTATAAAAAGCTACTTCAGTTTTTGAACTGTTATAAGCATTGATCCTTCCGAATTTATTATTAATATATATATAATCTTTATGACATCCCGTAAAAGTTATTGATAATATTAATGATATCAACAGAACTGTAATTCTCAGGTATCTATGGGTTCTTCTCATATCTTCTTGTTTAAGTTGCCAACTTTTTAAGATTACTAAGTTAATATTAAGTTATTTTATAAACAATATTTCTTATAAGATTTTTTACTTTTGCAGATTCAAATCAAATTGAAATGCAAAGAATAGATCAAATA
>JAUVIG010000486.1 GCA_030592825.1 Chlorobiota bacterium
ATACTGTATTTTTATAACTCATATTTGGGTGTGATTATACTGTTACCTTATCGGTTTAACTGCTTCAAAGGTAATAAATTACACCCATTTTTCAAAGAAACTTATGAATTTTTCGGGTTAAGTGTCCTTCTTTTAAATTTCCGATTACATTTGCAGACTGACGTAAAGATATTTTTAATCGGTTACTTCCTTTGGGCAAATGATGGCTTAATACTTTACCGCCACTAATTTTATTATTAGGTGCAAGTCTTAACCAAGCTGTAAATTCTTTTGATGTCTTAAATTTTTTGATGCCTTCTAATCCGATTTCACTTATAAATGCCATAACTGTGGCATCATTAACTCCTTCAATTGCCATTAAATCAACACCTTCAAAATATTGAAATCCAATTTGGTTCATATCAGTATTTCTTATTGAATTTTTGTTTTTTCGTTTATAGGCTTTTTTTTTGCTGTATGGTTTTTCTTATTCTCATCTTCTTTGATAATATTTTTCAGTAATTTTTTGATTCCCTTATCTGTTTCATCAATTTGTTTTTGTAAATGCAGGTAAGTTTTCCATTCTTGTTTTAGTGCAAAAAAGTAATCTTCACGACCGTTGTATTGCAAAGCTTTTGCAATTTCTTCTTCTGATTTTTTGATATTATAATATCTGTGCTTTGAAAGTTCTTTTCCTGATTTCTCTCCTCCAATAAACGCTGAAATAATTTTTTTGCCTGTTAATCCGACAATATCATTAACAACAACATCTAATCTTAAATTCATAAGTCGCAAGTATTTTTGCATTTTTTGAACTGTTGCTCCGGTTTGTTTAAGAATATTTTGTCTGTGTCTGTGATAAGTTCTGATAATATCTGTTGTGCTGTCCGGTAAAAAGCTACTGCTTAATAATCCGAGAGTATGTAACTTTTGTATCCATTGACAATCTAAAATATCTGTCTTTTTACCCTTGATATTTTTTGTTTGACGACCATTTACTAAAATAACTTCAAATCCTTCTGCTACAAGAAATGAAAACAAGTTTTGCCAATAAGTTCCTGTACTTTCCATTGCAACAGTTGTAACTTCGTACTCTTGAAGCATTTTGCACATTTCTTTATGGTCTTGGGTGTAAACACCAAATTCTTTAACATCTTGTGCATCTTGCCCGACTGCTACCCAATGGCTGCGACTTCCAATGTCAATACCTGCAGCATTTGGATTGACTACTTCTAATGAAATTTGTTTTTTGCTCATAATAAAAAATTAAAAGATGAATATTATGAGTTCCGAGGAATCTAACTTCTAACTTTGAAATTATTCCAATCGGGATATTTACCACCGGCAAACTCACCACTTAATTCAAACCCAAGTAACAAGAAAAACTCATTACTTTTTACATTCTGACCATGATTGCGCTCGGACTTTTTAAGCACCATTTAAAAAACCGGTCTTTACAAGGAACTCGATGCAAAGATACACCCGTTAGCTAAAATATTCAACGGAATTTTTTCAGTAGGGGGATTGCACATAACGTTAAGTATAAAAACAGTAGCCGTATTTATAGCTGTTATAACCGATATACTGTAATTTTTCATAAATGTACTGAAATTTAATTTACTGACAAAGCCGGCTATTGTTTTTTATATAGTGTTAGATGCGTGTATCTTAATCATCCACACTTTATTATATAGAGTTTCAACATTTTTGATTATGATTAGATTGTGATACCGATTGCATTTATTCTTTTTTTTATGTCGGTTTTTTGAATAAAATATCATTTTTCAAATCTTTTTTGATGTATCTTTCTGTTTTTATGCTCAAATTTACCGACAAAGCACAGCAATCCCGGTGAATTGCATTAAGCTGCATGTTTTTCTTTCTCTTTTTCTTTCATTATTTTATTAATTTCTTCAAACATATTATTTTTTATCCTGTGATCATAGTAAAAGGTATCTACAAAAATCTTTTCTTTTTTGCACATTTTACAATACAGAAAATCTTCTTCCGTTTCTGTTTCTGTTGTTATCTCTGTTTCTTTATAAAAATATTCTTCGGGTATTCTTCCGTGATTGGAATAAAGTCCGTAGTATCTTACAACTCGAAATTTTGCCGGAGGTACATGCTGTAACAGTCTTGGAAAAAAGTCCCGGTAATGCAAGCGCTCTATTTTTTCTTTCGGTTTTTTCTTTTCGTCCCTGTCACGATAGTCTTTATACCTGAAAGATAAATATTCGCCTTCTATATCGGTAATCTTGTATTCGCTTAAACAAGCTCGTTTTGAGTAGCGACCGATATAACGAATAACTTCCGTAGGGGTGTCTATTGCAGGTTCAAGGTGTAGTATCCAATCTTTTTTGTTAACTTCCTTTATATAGGTCATAAATTCTTGCCTGCTTGTAAAATCATGTTCTAATTGCTTTGTATCATTCAAGTGTATCAATTCATCTTCAAATTTGCAACGAAATTTCTTTTGCAAAAATTTATAGTTTACATATTCTTCTTTTATCTCTTTTAATGCTCCGGTTTTTATATCCACACCTCCCCAAGAAACAATCATATGAACATGGACATGATAGTTCTTCTGCTCTCCGTATGTGTGCAATACTGATATTATTCCTATTTTCAGACGATGTTTATTTTCAACCCAATCTTTAAATGTGGCTGCTGCTGAACGCATTAAACTGCTTAACAATAATTTTCTGTTTCGTTTGATTAATGAATTCAGACTGTGCGGCAGGGTACATACTATATGACGATGTTTTACTTTTAACATTTTACCTTTTATCTTTTTTGCCCATTTCATCGTATCTTTCCAACTGCATGTAGGACAAAATCGGTTCTTGCAACTGTGGTAAACTTTGGTAACTTCTCCGCAATCCGGACAGGCATATATATCAACGCCCAATACCGGAGTTCGGCATACTCGCATTGCATTTACTGCTTTTAATTGTTCGGGTTCTACAAATTTGGAGGGGGATTTCATGTACTCGTCCCAATGCATATCAAAAAAATCTGCCAAACGATATTTCTTTTCAGGATAACCGTTTGTCGATTTTTCTTTACACCGGCACAAATCCATTGCTTAAAGTTAAATTTTAATTATTTAAATCCCATTCTGTCATTTGGCTTTGTCCAAGTTCGCTCAACAAATCTTTATCTTTTGCTCCGCATTTTGGGCATACGGATTTGTACTCAAAGATTAAATTCATATCATCATCAGTTGTAATTTCTCCAACTTCAAAATCATAATGAGTTTTGCATTCACTACACTTTAAATTTACTTCCATAACTTGCTGTGTCTTTTTGTGTTATGTTTTTTACATTACATCTAAC
>JAUVIG010000615.1 GCA_030592825.1 Chlorobiota bacterium
AAATAAAGGAAAAAGAGGAAATAAAAAAAGAAGATCCGATAAATGAATATATTCCTCCCGTTAAAGATAAAACAGATTATTCAGAATACACCGATGCAAGATTGAAAGAGTTATTAAATGAAGCTGTTTCTGAAGAAAATTATGAAAAAGCAAGATATATCCAACAAGAAATTGACAAAAGAGCAATACAATATCAACCCAATAATAAAACAGCTGAAGAACTGAACAAAATGCTTGAAGAAGCAATTGCAAATGAAGATTATGAAAAAGCTGAACTTATTCAAAAAGAGATTGACAAAATAGATAATCCATACAGCAAACTTTCTGTCAAAGAACTTAAAAATCTGGAAGAAGAAGCTGTACAGAAAGAAGATTATGAAAAAGCCGAGAAAATTAAAAAGGAAATTGACAGCAGAAAATAATTTATTAACTCTAAATATATTATTATGAAAAGAAATTTACATTTAATATTTGTTCTGATTATTGCTGTTTTAACATTAAACAGTTGTGTTATGTCAAAATATAACGCTACTGTTTATAAAGAACAGTCTATAAAAAGCTCAGATGTTATATATAAAAAAGTAGCCATATTACCAAACAGATTACCGGTGAACCTTCAAAATCCTGAATCTTGGCGTAAATATAATTGGAAAATTATTAAAGATAATTTAGAAAGAAAAGACTTAATAATAATTGATTATGAAACATCTGTTCAAATGTTTGAATCGTCAGGCTTACCTGTTGAAGACACAAAATCATCTCGAGATAAATATGCTGAATTGGCAGATAAACTCGGAGCAGATATTTTAATATTTCCATATTACGGTACCAGTTACTATATGAATCCCGGGTTTTTTTTTAATAAAAATCATTATCTTTCTATAGGAACCTTACAATTATATTTAGCAGGTGAAAATGATTTTTTATGCAGAATTGATTTTGAAGGAGACAGATATTATAATAAATCAGGAATGGGTGCTTTGATTGTAAGTTTTGTTCCTACGTTAATTGGTTCGATGGCTCAAATTCCGGAATTATCATATGTTTCTATTGGAGCAATGGCATTGTCCCAAATTAATGATTTAGTTTTATCATTTACTTCTCCGGAAAAACATTGGGAAAAAGCATTCAGGGGAGGAATAAATAAAGGAATGGATATTTTTACGCAAACTTATCCTGTAAATAAGACATATCAGAATACTGATGATAGTAATGAAACTACAAGGGAATATGGAAAATACAGTATTAAAGAGCTTGAACAAATGAAGAAAAAAGCTGTCGAAAACAGAGACTATAAAAAAGCCGGGGAGATAAAAAAAGAAATTGACAGAAGGAACAATTAAGTTTTTGGTTCATCCGTATATTGCGTTTTTTTCACAATAAAAAAGAAAATTAATTTAAAAACATATTTTTTTAATATGTAACTATAAATAATACCATGAAGAATATATATATCTTATTATTTTTTTTAGTATCGCCAATGTATTCATATTCTCAATTAAATGCTTATATCATAAGCGATGAAAGTAATATGGGTAAGGAGATTAGTGTAAAAATATTTGAGAATAAATTAAAAGAAAGCCTTATCGAAAACAGCTTTCAAATTGTAAACAATAAGTCTTCAGCAGATTTTATTTATAATTGTAAACTGACTACAAGTCAAGGTTCAGAATATCAGGGTGTTTATACAAGTTTTGCAAATGCTGAATTTGATGTATCTAATGCAAACGGTAAGCATTTATTTGCCAAAGTTTATACAAATATAAAAGCAGGCGGATTAAACTATGAACATGCCGGTTCTAAAGCAATAGAAAAAGTTTCCGATAAAATTATTGCCGAATTTGAAGTTTTTCTTTTAACAGCCGACTTGTTTGAAACTGATAACAGAATAAATGAAAATTTAACAGATACCACTGTAATCCAAAGCAAAGATAAAACTCCTCCCGAAATAAAAATTATTTCACCGACTCTGTTTACAAGAAGTTCTGATCCTGTTACTAAAGAAAAGCAATTAAAAATTAAAGGTATTGCCACAGACGAGAGCGGTGTATTTTCTGTTATCGTAAATAATCAAGAAACAAGTTTATCGGCTGACGGATATTTCAGTATTTCTTTGAAACTTAAAATAGGAGAGAATAAATTTGTCGTTATTGCAGAGGATATAAAAGGAAACAAATCAAAGAAAGAATATATAGTTACAAGAAGTGCTAAGCCTTTTAGCGGCGATAATAACACATCACTTTCAGAAACAAATACAGGAACATACTTTGCCCTGATTATCGGAGTAAATGAATATACGG
>JAUVIG010000216.1 GCA_030592825.1 Chlorobiota bacterium
AGCTTATATCATGGAAATTGCTGCTGTATTGCAACATTTTTACGGATAGAAATTTGAAATTAGAAGTTAGATATTAGAAGTTAGATATTAGAAGTTAGATATTAGAAGTTAGATATTAGAAGTTAGATATTAGAAGTTAGATACTAGAAGAAGTTAGACAACAAAACAGTTAAACAACAAAACAGTTAAACAACTAAACAGTTAAACAGCTAAAAATGAATTAATTATGAGAATTGATATTCTTACGGTTTTGCCTGAATTATTGGAAAGTCCCTTTAATCATTCAATTGTCAAAAGAGCAAAGGATAAAGGTATTGTAGAAATTTATATCCATAACTTAAGAGACTTTTCCGAAGATAAACATAAAAGAGTGGATGATTACTCTTTTGGAGGTGATGCCGGTATGGTAATGAAAATTGAACCGGTTGATAAAGCTGTTTCTCATTTTATATCTGAAAGAGATTATGATGAAATAATATATACTTCACCTGACGGAGAAAAATTTAATCAAAAAACAGCAAACATTTTATCTTGTAATAAAAATATACTAATTCTTTGCGGCCACTATAAAGGTATTGATCAAAGGATACGTGATTCACTGATTACAAAAGAACTGTCAATTGGTGATTTTGTATTAACCGGAGGTGAATTGGCAGCAGCAGTTATTGTTGACAGCATAGTAAGGTTAATTCCCGGCAGTATTTCCGATGAAACATCGGCTTTATCAGATTCTTTTCAAGATAACTTACTTGCTCCGCCTGTTTATACAAGACCTGCCGTTTACAAAGGCATGAAAGTACCTGATGTATTATTATCAGGAAATTTTAAAGAAATTGAGAAATGGAAACTTGATCAATCTTTGAACAGAACAAAACTTTTAAGACCGGATTTATATGAAAACTTAACTGATTAATTATTTTCAAATAATAGTCAAAAATTGATTGAACAAATACAATCTCATTCAATCTTTTTTAAAATGATTTTTTTTGTATATTGCGAATTTATTACTTTAATATGGATACACAAAATAAAGATAAATTATATTATACAATAGGAGAAGTTGCCGGCATGTTTGATGTAAATGTATCTTTAATCAGATACTGGGAAAATCAATTCAGCATATTAAAGCCAAAGAAAAACAAAAAAGGAAATCGTTTATTTACACCAAAAGACATTGATAATCTTCATTTAATCTATCATCTCGTTAAAGAAAGAAAACTAACTTTGGAAGGTGCAAAACTTAAGCTCAAAGAGAATAAAGAAGATACTTTTCAGAATTTTGAAGTTGTAAAAAAATTAAAGAATATTAAAACCATGTTGCTGGAAATAAGAGACTCAATTTAGGCTTTGAGAACAAATAACTTGACCGGTTAAGCTCGTTCTTTTGCACGCTGACTTCACTAAAAAGCCTCGCCGCAGCTAATGTTGTGAATACTTTTTTTAGCTTTGTTATCGCACAAAACATCTTAACTATTCCGGTCAACTTATTTATTCACAAAGCCTTAGTTATTTTTCAACCATAAAATTCAAAATCTTTTATATCATAAAATAATATAGTATAATTCACATAATTATATGATATGTATCAACTTTATTAATGAGAATTTACAACTTAAAACATAACTTGTTTCACTGTCTGTTTTTTTGCAGCTCCTTTAAAAATACAGATATTTGCATCCGAAAATAATAATGAGTTTTATTAATTATTAACTAAATTAAATATTAAAAAATGAAAAAATTATCAATTTATTTTATCGCTTTATTTATTATTCCTGCATTTGTACTTACAAGTTGTAAGGATAAAGCACCAATTGATACACCTGATCCGGCATTTACAGTTTTAACAGATTACTTATCTGCAAATGCAATGGATTTAACTGACATTATTATGTATCAAGGAACTACTAAATTCGCAACCGGAGCTCCTGCAGAAGCAGATCTTGCAGATTTTTTAGCAAAATATCATATTATTGATATAAGAAAAGCTGCTGATTATAGTGACCCCGGTCACATTTCAGGAGCAATAAATGTAGATATTGATGCTGCCGGAAATGATATGACAGGAATATTAACTGAGGCTGCAAATGCCGGTTCTAAACCAATATTAGTTATTTGTTATTCCGGACAAACTGCATGTTATGCAACTTCATTACTTAGATTATCCGGATATTCAAATGCTCAAGCTTTAAAATGGGGAATGAGCGGTTGGAATGCCATTTTTGATAAATGGACTGCAAATTTAGGAAATATTGCTGACGGTAAACTGGTAACTACTGCAACAGCAAGCTTAACATTCAGTGATCCTGTATTATCTGAAACTTTAACTGAAGGAAAAGCTTTACTTGATGCAAGAATTGCTGAAGTTGTTACTGCCGGATTTAAAGGTGTTGGTGCAGGTGATGTTCTTGATAACCCCGGAAATTATTTCATTAGTAATTATTTTTCAGAAGCAGATTACACAGCTTTTGGACACATTGACGGTGCTTACAGGATTAATCCTTTGACTTTAGCCGGCAAAGAATACAACAATTTAGATCCGGATACTAATGGTAAAGTTGTAACATATTGTTATACAGGACAAACTTCTGCCGTAATTACTGCTTACTTAAATGTTCTGGGATATGATGCTTACAGTTTAAAATTCGGAATGAACGGTTTATGGAATTTAAATCCGGCATGGTCTACAAATCAATGGGGAGGAGACTCAAATCCCAAAGATTTACCTTACGTTACTAAATAAAATCTTTTTTTAATCAATAAATAACCTTATAGTTTAGTCTTGGTTATTTTTAATAAATTTATAATTATGAAAAAGTTTATATTAACAGTGCTTTCTTTATTTTTTATTTTTTCGGCAGGTACTGTATTTGCACAAGGATGCGGTGATGATGATGAAGCATCAACTGATGATGAAGGAAAACCGAAATTATTCGGGTTTATTCAACCACAATATGAATATCATTTTACTGAAGACGAGACAAATACATTTAAATTTAAAAGAGCAAGAATAGGCTTAAAAGGAAATATTCCTTACGATTTTAAATATTATGTAGTTCTTGAAAACAGTGCTTTTGTGAGCGGTACAGGCAACCCGTATTTATTGGATGCTTTTATTACTTATTCAAGGTTTAAATGGGCAAAAATTTCTGTAGGATCATTTAAACAACCTTTCGGTTTAGAAGTAAATACTGCATGTCATTCACTTCATACAATTAACAGAGCCGGAGTTTCAGATCAAATCGTATCACCTCAAAGAGATATGGGAATAATGATTCTTGGCGGAAATAATGAAACTCTTGTTAAATATGCATTTGCAGTGATGAACGGAAGCGGTCTCGGAATAAAAGATAATAACACTGCAAAAGATTTTATCGGAAGACTGACTTTTAAACCTCTTGATTTTTTAAGAGTTGGCGGAAGTTTCAGATACGGTTTCCCGACAGTTGATCCGGATTCAAGCAGAACAAGTTATGCCGGTGAAATAGAAGTAAAATACGGTGATTTTATATTACAAGGTGAATATATTGGTGACCAAGGTCATTATGTAAGAGGCGGAGGCGGATGCGGAGCAGATCCTGTAATGCTTGGTGAAGACAGAAGTGGTGTATATGTGCAAGCAATGTATATGACACCGTTTAAACTGCAACCTGTTGTTAAATTCGGTATGTTTGACCAAGACATGAATAATGACCTTACAATCTCAAATGTTGATTACTCTTATACGATAACAGCCGGTATTAATTATTTCTTTAATGATAATACAAGGTTACAAATTAACTATTTATATAATGCAGAAAAAGGAGTTGACGATGTATTCGTTGAGGAACTTAATGATGCATTATTAATGCAATTACAAATCAAATTCTAAATTTAAAAAAAATGAAAAAATTTATTTCAATTACCGCTGTATTAATATTTATATTATCAAGTGTAAATATAAATGCACAAGCTTTAATATCAGCAAAAGATTTATCTGTAAAGATGAAAGATAAAAATTGTATCGTAATTTCTGCGGAAAAAGCTGATAAATTTAATAAAGTTCATATTAAAGGTGCTGTAAATATTCCTTATAATGAACTAAACTCATCATCTTTCGGAAAGTTAAAATCATCTTCAGCCATAGCTACAATATTTGGTAATAAAGGTGTAAGCAACACAAATATGATCGTAGTTTATGATGAAGGTAAAGGCAAATATGCAGGCAGAATGTATTGGGTTTTAAAATACTTAGGATGTAAAGATGTTAAAATACTGAACGGTGGTTATAAATCGTGGTATGCAGCAAGAAAACCTTATTCTAAAACAGTTGTAAATTTACCGAAAGCAACATTTACTCCAAAATTAAATTATGCATATTCAGCAAAGCTCAGTGATGTTAAATCGGGTAAATATCTGATTGTTGATGTTCGTCCTCTTAATGAGTTTGACGGATCAAGTGAGAAAAGTCTCGGAGGTCATATTCCCGGAGCAATTAATTTCCCTTATACCAAAGTATTGAGTGGTTCAGGAAAATTAAAATCTAAAACTGAATTGTTAAGTTTATTTAAAGCTGCAGGTATAACTTCTGATAAAAAGATTATATTATATTGCAAAACAAGTACAAGAGCAGGAATTGTTTTCTTAGCATTAAAATCAATTTTAAGTTTTCCTACAGTTAAAGTTTACGACGGTGCATTAAATGAATGGATAAAAGCAAATAAAGTAGAAAAATAGTTCTTTTATACATCAATTTTTGTTAGGCATTAAAAACCAACGAGTTATCTCGTTGGTTTTTATATTTTTTCACCCTTATTAAAACTTTTGTATTCCTCTTCAGTTAATATTTTTGTTTTGTCAGAAATTCTGTCTGTATAAAGTATTCCTTCAAGATGATCAATTTCATGTTGAAAAATCACAGCAGTGAAGCCGTTTATCGTGTCAATATAATTTTTCTTATCAAAAGTGTCATATTTTAAAACTACAGTATCCGACCTGTTAACGAGTCCTCTGTATCCGGGAACAGAAAGGCATCCTTCCCACCCTTCCGATTTTGAAGATGAAAAATACAAAATTTCGGTATTAAAATATACTTCAAACGGTTTTTTTTCTTTATCGAATCTTTGCACCCAAATTATACGTTTGTTAATACCCACTTGAGGAGCTGCAATACCGACACCGGGATTTAAAGAATCAATACACGTATAATACATTAATTCGATTAATTTGTTAAGTTTCCTGTCTGTTGAATCAGCATTAAAAAAATTGCTTCTTTTATAAAGGATTACAGAATCTTTTTTATTTGACACAAACATCAGAGGCATTATATTTTTTTCATATTCTTTTTTTAAAATTCTTCTTTCTCTCAAACTAAATTTTGCGGTATTACAGCTTACAGTAAAAAAAAGTGTTAAAAATATGAAATATAAAAATCTTTTCATAACTGATAAATAAAATTCAAAGATATTATAGTATGTTTGTAAAGATAAATTTAATTCAGATGAAAAAAATATTAATTATTCCAATATTTTCATTTTTCCTTTTGTCCGGTTTCTCACAAAACACGAATACTGCTGACAGTTTGTTCAATGTACTAAAGACTTCTGTTGCCGATACTGTAAAAGTTAATATCTATAATGAATTAAGTTGGTTATATAATAAATCTGATTTTAAAAAAGCGTATGAGTATGCGGACAGTGCTTTAATAATATCTCAAAAAGTATCTTTTAAGAAAGGAATTGCAGTTTCCTATACACATAAAGCATATGCACAAATACGTATGGGCAAACCGGATGATGCATTAATAAGTATAAATAAATCTCTTGCAATTTTTGAAATATTGCAGGACAATCAAAAAATAGCTAAAAGCTATGCTACAACAGCACAAATCTATTACACAAAACAAGATTATAAAAAAGCTGTAGATTACACACAGAAATCTATTGATCTGAAACAAAAAAATAAAATAATTAATGACTTGGAGATAAACTATATGATATTGGGAGTTATTTATACTGAGCAAGGAAAATATACTGAAGCTCTTAAAATGTTTCTGAAGTCTAATGAATATTGTGAAAAAAACGAAAATGAAAACAGCATTGCAAGTAATTACAATAATATTGCTATTGTGTACAGTAATCTTAATGATGATATTTCCGCAATTGAATATTATAATAAATCGCTTGATATATACAAAAAATTACAAAACAAACACGGAGAGTTGAAAATTCTTAATAATTTGGCTGTTGTATATGAAAAGAATAAAAACTATATAAAAGCAAAAGAATATTATAATAAAGCATTAAGTTTCAGCCGCGAAATAAACTATCCCAAAGGAATTGCCATGACATTATCAAATCTTGCAGGTATTAATATTACCGAGAAAAACTACAACAAAGCGAAAGAAAATTTAAATGAAGCAAATACATTATATTCAAATATGAATGATAATTACGGAATTGTTAATGTTAATTTTTTGATCGGGCAACTTTATTATGAAACAGGAAACTATCATACTGCCGTAAACTACACAAAAAAATCCTTTGATTTAGCGAGTGATCTTGGTTTGGCAGAAACTGCTCATGCATCAGCACTTCAATTATCATACATTTATGAAGATATGTCTGATTATAA
>JAUVIG010000541.1 GCA_030592825.1 Chlorobiota bacterium
ATTATATTATATTTTAAAGATAACGGAATTGGATTTAATTTCAAAGAAAAATTAGCAAACAGTACCGGATTAGGATTAAATAATATAGTTAATAAAATAAAGACCATAAAAGGGACATGTGATTTTTACAGTAAAGATAAAGGAGGTATGGTCTTATTAATCACTATTAGAATTAAATAAAATGGATATTATAAGCATTATAATAGCAGATGACCATGTCATCTTCAGAAAAGGATTAAGAACAGTATTGAATGAAATCCCTTTTATAAAAGTAATTGCTGAAGCGTCAGACGGTAATGAGTTGTTAAAGTTGATGAAAAAAGAAGAAGCTGATATCATTTTAATGGATATTCGAATGCCCGGTATGGACGGTGTTGAGGCAACTAAAAAAGTGTTGAAAAAATATCCTGATACTTCTGTGATTTGTTTAACTATGCACGAAGAAATAGGCTACTTTAATAAAATGATTGAAGCAGGTGCTCAAGGATTTCTTCTTAAAAAGACCAATAAAGATCAATTGGAAAATGCCGTTAAAACTGTTTATTATGGCGGGAACTATTATGATGAAGAGTTTGTAATAAAGCCAAAATATCTCAGCCCAAACACTAAAACAAAAATCAAACTTTCCGAAAGAGAAAAAGAAGTGCTGGAATATATTTGCAAAGGTTATTCTAATGCAGAGATTGCTAAAAAACTAAACCTCAGTCAAAGAACTATTGACGGACATAAAAGCCGACTTTTTGATAAAACCGGAGCTAAAAATGCACCGAATTTGGTAATGTTTGCTGTCAAAAACGGTTTGGTGAAAACATAAACACAACATGTATAAAACTCCCTCTTGTACTTTCATTTAATAGGGTATAATTACCTGATTTTAAAAAATCTTCATTTTTTTTTAGATTTTAGATTTTCAAACAGCCTCATATTCTTATGATTATGAAGCTGTATAAAAATATTTTTTTCAACAACTTCTCATCTTTCATTCCTAATGTCTTGAATTCTATTTAGATAAATAGACTTTAGGGTAATTATACTTAATTTTTTGAGGAAAGAAATACTCTACCACAGCAGTAATTTTGGTCATACTTTTACATTGAAAATAATAAACAGATAAACATATTTTTTAATCATTTAAAAAAATTAGACATGGAAAATACAAAAAGAATTTTGATAGTAGACGACGACATTGACGTGTTAACAGTCATTAAAACTATTCTGGAAAACGAAGGCCATCAAATTATTACTGCAAAAGACAAAAATGAAGCTATAGAAAAAGCAAAAGCTGAAAAACCTAATTTAGCAATTTGTGATGTTATGATGACAACACATTATGAAGGATTTGAGTTAGCTGAAGTTCTTACAAATGATGAAGAATTCAAAGGTATGCCTGTATTAATGCAAACATCTATTGAAGTATTCTCTTCTCGAAATGATGATGCTATGACATTTGCGAGACAATATCGTGAAAAAGTGAACAGCAAAGATATGGAAGTATTATTAGTTGAAAATGCAAAAACTTTAAAAGCAGGTGTTGATTACAGAACCGAAGACGGTAAAATTAAATGGTTACCGGTTGACGGATTTATCAGAAAACCTGTAAAAGCAAAAACTTTGATAGAAGCAGTCAACAGGGTTTTATAAAAGAAAAACAAGTTTTTCAGCAATAATATGATTAATTTTTAAAAAGATCTCGAAACAAAACAAACAATTTCAAGATGACAAACGAAATTTTAAATAAATACAGAGATGCAGGCAGAGACAGCCTTATTCCGATTTTGCAGGAAATACAAGACAATGAGGGTTGGTTATCTGAAACGTCTTTAACTGAAGTCGGCAGTTATTTAAATTTACCGATAAGTAAGATATATGGTGTGGCAACTTTTTATAATCAATTTAGGTTTCAACCAAAAGGGAAATACCATATTCAAATATGCAGAGGTACGGCATGTCATGTTTTGGGGTCTTCTAATGTTCAAAAAGAGCTTGAAAAAATCATAAAGATAAAACCGGATGAAACTACAAAAGACGGACTGTTCAGTTTGGAAGTTGTTGCATGTATTGGTGCTTGTGGTTTGGCACCGGTAATCAGCATTAACGGAAAATTTTATGCTAAAGTTACTACCGAATCTATAAAAGATATTATTGAAAGTTATAAATCTGAGCAAAATGATTGAATTCCTTAAAGAAAAAGTACTCAAAACAGATCAAGACAAAGTTTACGATGAAGAAACCTTAAAACAGCTTCACATCATCGGAAATAAGATCATTGATAAACCAATTATATTTGTAGGAACCGGAACGTGTGGTTTAGGAGCCGGAGCAGGTGATACAGCTAAAGCTGTTGAATCGTATATTGCAGAACATAAGATTGATGCTAAGATCATTAAAACCGGTTGTATCGGGCTTTGTTCTTCTGAACCTGCTATGGATGTTCAACTTCCCGGAATGAACAGAATTTCATTTGAACAAGTTGCTAAAGATAAAGTTGAAAATATTTTGAGCAATATCTTTAATTTGCAACTTCCTGATGAAAAAATACTGGGACAATTCATGTTTGACAAAACAAAATCTTGGAAAGATGTTAATGATATTTTTGAACATCCTTTCTTTAAACCTCAAAAACGTATTGTATTAAAAAATTGCGGTATAGTTGACCCTGTAAATATTGAAGAATATATTTCTGCCGGCGGATACAAAGCTTATTTAAATATCATTAAGAACGAAACTCCCGAAAATATTTGCAATATTGTTGAAGAAAGCGGTTTGAGAGGAAGAGGCGGCGGCGGATTTTCTACCGGCAAAAAATGGAAATTCACTTTAAATACTGAAAGCGACCAAAAATACTTGATTTGTAATGCCGATGAGGGCGATC
>JAUVIG010000494.1 GCA_030592825.1 Chlorobiota bacterium
ACTTCTTCTCCTTTAATATTTACCAAAATTTGTTTTGTTATATATTTACCGAAAAGTTCCTCTGCGTTTTCAAAAGTTACTTCAACACCTACTGATTGCAGAATATTTTGCATTTTTTCAGCTCTTACGTTTTTTTCTTGAAGCGGTTGTAATTTTATTGCAGTAAATGCAAGTCCGGCAGCAACAATAATAACCATTATTGCGGCATACATGAAAGTGTATAAATTGCCGTTAGTATCTATTTTCATTTTTTTGATTTTTAAAAGTTAAACTGTAATGCCGTTTTAAAAGTTATAAATCAATGTATTAACATTTTTAAATTATTAAGTTCATTGTTAAAAATACAGCTGTGAAACAATGTAACAATTTATCCGGCAACTTTAATACGTTTTAAACGTTTTTTTACATTTCCTCTGACAACATAATGATCAATAAGAGGAGCCATTACATTCATAAGAAGTATTGCCATCATCACACCTTCCGGATATGCCGGATTAATAACTCTTACGAGAATTGCAATAAAGCCTGTTAAGAAACCGTATATCCATTTCCCTCTTTCAGTTTGAGCAGCAGTTACAGGATCAGTTGCCATAAATACCATCCCGAAAGCAAAACCGCCGAGTAGTAAATGATCATAAAACGGAATTGACATGGCAAGATTAGTATCAGTAGCAAATACATTTAATAATAAGCCCATTACAGTACCTCCTGCAAAAGCCGATAACATGATCTTCCAACTTGCAACGCCTGTGAATAATAGTATTATTGCTCCGATAAGGATCATTAATACAGAAGTTTCACCGATTGAACCGGGTATCCATCCGATAAAATAATCAAAAGTTGAAAGATTATTCCCGACAGGGTCAACAATATCTGCTCCTCTTTCCATAGCTTGTCCCAAAGGTGTTGCTCCTGAGTATCCGTCAACAATACCTTCACCGCCTGATAATCTTGATGTCCAAACTTTATCTCCCGACATTTTTGAAGGATATGCAAAAAATAAAAAAGCTCTTGTTAATAAAGCCGGGTTAACTATATTCATACCGGTTCCGCCAAAAACTTCTTTCCCTATAACAACAGCAAAAATTGTTGCAATTGCCACCATCCATAAAGGAGTATCAACAGGAATAATCAGAGGAATCAGCATGCCGGAAACCAAGAAACCTTCTTCAATTTCTTTCTTTTTGATATGAACAAAGACAAATTCAGTTCCTAATCCTGCAACATATGAAACAATTACTATCGGAAGAACTCTTAAAAGTCCGTGTCCGAATTGTTGCCAAAAACCTACATCTGTTCCTATTGAAAGGAAATATTGATAGCCTACATTCCACATTCCGAAAAGTAATGCCGGAATTAATGCTATAACGACAACGATCATAAGTCGTTTTGCGTCCATAGCATCTCGGATGTGTGCTCCTTTTTTGGGAGCAGTTATACCGGGGACAATTAGAAATGTTTCAAAACTTTCAAAAACTGCACCCCAACGTTGGTACTTACCCCCTTCTTCAAAGTTTGGTTTTATTTTTTCAATGTATTTTATTAAACCTTTCATGCCTTTATAATTGACTATTTATGTATTGACTATTGTATATTGATTATCCCAGTTCTTTTATTGCAAACTCAAATCCTTCTCTTAAGTTTTTTTGTATTTCAATTTTTGATGTATTGATAACTTCACATAATGCAAAATCTTCTTCTGCAACTTCATAAATTCCAAGCTCTTCCATAAGATCAAGATCTTTTATATGAACTGCTTTTAATAATTGCATCGGAAAAATATCCATCGGAAACACTTTTTCCATTTCACCCGTTACAATATAGGGTCTTTCTCCTCCGTGAATTTTAGTATCAATTACTCTTTCTTTTTTCGGATTAAGCCAAGAGAAAAATGTTTTTGACACACTGAATTTTCCGAAACCGGGTGTTCCCCAACCAAAAAATTCCGGTTTATTTCCTTCCGGAATAACTGTTATTACATTATCATAAAAACCGAGATAGTTTTTTTCATTAACATGTTCTCCGGTAAGAACATTTCCGGAAATAATTCGGGTATCTGCATCAGTAGTTTTTATATTATCTTTTATTATGTCAGCAATCGGTGCACCAAGAATAGTTTTGTAATATCTCGGGTTCTTAACTTCTGAACCTGCGAGAGCAACGATTCTTGTTACATCATATTTTCCGGTTTCAAATAATCGTCCTATAACTATTACATCAGCAGCGCTTAATGTCCAAACAATTTCACCTTTATTAACAGGTTTAATTTTATTAATTTGCACTCCTGCATTTCCGACAGGATGCGGTCCTGAAAATTCAACTTTTTCTACATTAGCAGTATTTGTAAAAGGTGTAGAAAGTTCTCCTGCTTTAATCCCGAGATAAACTTTGCCGTCAGTCAATTTTATAAGTGCATTAACGCCTGTTTGAAATGCTGAAAAATCATTTTTAACAACAAAATCAAAATTAGCAGCAAGAGGAGCCGAATCAAATGAAGTAATAAAAATATCTCTCGGAACTTCATTTTTATTTGCTGTTATTGCAAAAGGTCTTTGTTTAATAAAGGGCCAACATCCGCTCTTAAGAATATTTTCTTTTATTTCTTCTCTGCTGATATCTTCCGGTTTTGCTTTTTTAAAGTTCTCATATTCGATCTTTTCACTTGCTTCAACAACAAATTCTAAAATTCTTCTTCTTTCACCTCTGTTAATTGCAAAAATTTTACCGCTTACGGGAGATGTAAAAACAATTTCGGGATTATATTTGTCATAGAACAAAGGAGTTCCGGCTTTTACTTCTGTGCCGGGTTTGGCTAAAACTTTTGGAGTTAAGCCGGAAAAATCAGTCGGCTTAAGGGCATAAAACTTTGATGCCGGAAGTTGAGTAACTTCTTTCTCTGCTGCACCGCTTAATTTAATATCTAAACCTTTTTTTATCTTTATTACTTTTGACATAATATCAATATGTATTATTAAATTTTTGTTCAAAATTATAAAAATAAAAATATCTACCAACTATGAAATTTAAACCTGTTTTTATTTATTTTTATAAGCCCCTTTCGTTTAGACACTTATCAAGCAGTATAACAATCCGTATATGTTGTAAAGCACTGATAAGCATATGGCAACCTCTATTAATTAATTTCTTTCAAGAAACAAATATAATGAACAAGATGCAAGGCATAATTTTTTTGGAATAGCCGTAGTTATTGCAAAAAAATTTAACGCAGTCAGATTGTTTATTATA
>JAUVIG010000645.1 GCA_030592825.1 Chlorobiota bacterium
AAAACGTTCAGATACAGGTTATCAAAGAATTATGATAAGCGAGCCAAAATGACAAAACTTACGACAAGTTTATTGAATTCACCAAAAATCGTTTTAGATCCAACGATATTGTTTAGGTTTTGCAACGGGATTATACACTATCGAACCTTGGCTTGGCATAGATTAGCGATAGCGTATCTACGACGTTCAATTTTGTGTAAAGCTATTTCAGTACAAGATACAAACTATTATCTTAACACCTGCACCCCATATGAAAAGTACCCAAAACCAACTAAATAACCGAGGATATTTACCGGAAGGTGCAGAATATGAATATTCCGATATTTCATTTGATGAAAAAATAAAATTGCTTCAAAGTAAAATTCCTGCAGACAGAACCCTCGGAGCAAGATTGTCAGCCGGTTCAAAAGACAGTAAAACAGTTGTTTATTTGATAAATGCATTAAAGATTGAAAAAAAATTGTATCCTAAAATTGAGATTTGTAATTCATTGGTGTCTTATGGTCTGATGTCTGTTAAACCATTAACAGCAATTCTTGGTATAATCGGAACAAATCAACATAAGACCGTACCCGGAAAGGAATTTAAAAAAGACAATTATCCCTTGCCGCGAGATATTGCCGGCAGAACACTTGCAAAAATCGGGAAAATTGCTCTGCCTGAATTAGTAAAAGTATTAAAAAACGGCAATGAAAAACAAATTAGCGAAGCTGTTGATGCTGTCGGGTTTATTTGTTTCTATGAAAAAAATCCGGAAATTTATACGAAGCTGACAGAATGCTATTCAAAACATACTCAAAATAATTTGATAAAATGGAAAATTATACGTGCAATGAGCGGATTTCCCGAAAGCATTACTTTTCTGCAAGAGCAAAAGCAAATTATTGAAAATGACAGATTACTAAAAGAAATTAAACGTAGCCTTTCATTAATGAGTGCAGTCTAAAAAGGTGCAAAGCAACTAATTTTGCAAACAACTCGGAATATAACAATATTATAATCTGTCAATTAACAAAGTTGCTATGCACCTGATTTTACGAAATTAACCTTTTTGTACCGGACTTATTAATAATAAAAATTAATTTTTCTTTTTAAGATCATATACCTTATCTTGAACGGTTAATGCCCAATCTCTAATGGATTTTGATTTATCAAACATTTTATAAGAAATAACTTTGCCTGCAATCAGAGGAATTGTTTTATTACGCTTTTTAAACAGTTCGCCCGCAATAAACAGAGACTCAATACTAAGTTTTATTTTAAAGAATTTTCGCAGTATTGCAATAAAATAAAACTTATTTGTGTTTCTGTCATCAACAAAAATAGGGACAATATCTCTTTGAAATTTTACGGCATTTCTTATAAAACTGTGTTTCCACGGTAAATCTTTTATTTCTCCTTTGTTTTTTCTGGAAACCATTCCGGAAGGAAGAATATATATTTGTACATCTTTATCTGCATAAATATCATTCATTTTTTTAATAGATTTCACATCTGTTCTTGTGAAAACACCTACTTCTATCAAAATATCCTTTAAATTTTCAACATTCCCGAGCAGTTTGTTACCTACTGTTTTTATATTTTTATATTTTTTTGAAAGCATTTCAATAATAACTCCTACATCGGCAGCACCGAGAGGATGATTTGAAACAAATATAAAATGTCCTTTATCCGGAATATTTTTTTCATTAACAATATTATAACTTATATTTAAGTCTTTCATACAAGCATTGTTGAATTCTATTCCGTTTTTGTCGTGATTGTCAATAATTAATTTGTTTAAACCGTCTTGTTTTATAATTCGTTTAATAAGATTTATCAAAAATTGCGGTAAGTTTT
>JAUVIG010000521.1 GCA_030592825.1 Chlorobiota bacterium
AAATTTCTTACGGAGAAATTACTGCCGGCAGGTGTAGAAACAGTTTCTTGTTTAATAACTTCAGAGCCTTTAATATGAATATATGTTCCGAGGTCGAATTCAATTTGTCTACTTTTTAATTCTACATCAGCCACGGCAGCTATTGAAGCGAGTGCTTCGCCTCTGAAACCCAGACTGTTGATTGCAAACAGGTCTTCTGCAGTTTTTATCTTAGAGGTTGCATGTCTTTCAAAAGCCATTCTGGCATCTGTTTCTGACATTCCTTTTCCGTTGTCGATTACTTGCACCAAAGTTCTGCCGGCATCTTTTATATTTACCGTTATAGTATCAGCTTCTGCATCTGTTGCGTTTTCTATAAGTTCCTTAACAACAGATGCCGGTCGTTGAATCACTTCTCCCGCAGCTATCTGATTAGCAACCGAATCGGGTAATAATTGAATAATATCACTCATAAATTAGAAAACAAAATGAACTGCAAAATAATATAAAAACAGGAATAATTCATTAAGTTTTCTTCGTTTTTATAGTTTCAGCTTCAATAAAAATTCTGTTTACAGTAGGAATACTGTTTTTAATAATATTTTCAATTCTGTCAACAGTCTGTTCAATTTCATCTGAAATTAAATCATCTTTAAAATTAACATTTAGGTTTACAAGAACTTCTTCGGGGCCGAAATATAAACTTAAAGGTCGTTTATATGCAGTTACATTATCCTCATCTTCTAATATTTTATTAATTTTTTCTATATCTTCTTCCAACAAACCTTCTCCGATAAGCAAACTCTTACATTCTAAAGCAAAAAATGCTGAAACACTAATCAGTAATAAACCAATAAGAACTGAACCTATTCCGTCAAAATAGACAATACCTGTAAGTTGAGCAAGTAAGATACTGAATAAAGCAATCACTAAGCCTACAAGAGCAGCAGTATCCTCAATAACTACAGCCGCTGTTGATGTGTCCTTTGTATCAACTAAAGCCTTTAGATATGATTTATTACCTCTTGTTTTATTAAATTGCTTTAAAGCAACACGCAGAGCAGCCCCCTCAAAAACAATGGCAATACCGAGAACAACATAATTCCAAAGAACATTTTCTAATTTTGAAGGGTGCAATATATGCTCTATACCTTCATATAATGCAATACCTCCACCGAGAGCAAATATTAAAATTGATACAATAAAGCTCCAAAAATAAACTTCATTGCCGTAGCCGAAAGGATGTTTTTTATTTGCCGGTTTTCGGCTTCTTTTTATTCCGAAAAGTAATAGAATGCCGTTTCCGGTGTCAACCAATGAATGAATTCCTTCAGACATCATAGTTGATGAACCGGTAAAAACTGCTGCAATGAATTTACTTATTGCTATTGCAGAGTTTGCAATTATTGCTCCGTAAATTGCTTTTTTTGATGATCCTGCCATAATGTTGAAAAAGAATTTAGATTTTGTTATTTGATTTTTTGGAATTTAAAAATTTGATATTTAGCGTTCTATTCACAAACACTCCCCACCAACCATTTAGTTTCTCCTGTACTCGGATCAAAAGCATGATAGCTTCCGTTGATATTTGCAATAACATATCTGCCGTTATAGTAGAAGTCATATAATCTGCAACTTTTCCCGCTTTTTTGAACTTCGTATTTTATTCTTCCTTCTGTTTTATCAATCCCGATTAAATAACCCAAATTATCGGAAGTAAACTTTTTACCGTAAGTAATAATATTTTGATCAGATAAAACCATAACAGGACCGTCCCACCATGAAACATCTTCAAAACCGAGAGGAAGATTCCATAAAACTTCATCTCCTTTTTCAGCAACTACAGAAAATACATCTTTGCTGCTTTTCTCTTTCTTTTTAACCGAATATATTATTTCTCCCTCTTCAATTGTGTTCACATGGGTATATTTATTCGGACTTTGATTAAGTTTTAAATCAAAAGCTTCTTGCTTTAAGTTGAAACCGGCAAAGTCAATTATCCATAAATTATCATCATAGGTTTCAAAGAACAGTTTGTTTTCTTTAAATTCATAATATCTGAATTTATCGCTTAATGAAAATGTTTTAATTTTTTTTAACTCTTTTTTATCATATATACTTATAGTAAAATCCCCTTTCGGAACACAAATATATTCTTGATTTACAACAAATAATTTTGGTTCTTTTTCTTTGCTGATTTTAACTGATTTTATTCTTTCTCCGGTTTTTCCGTCAATAATTTGAAGATAATTTTCACGGTCTTCAATATTTAATGCAACAGTAACAATATCAAGAAAATCATCATAATTATTGTCAATAAGGTAACCGCTGTCTTGATAGTAATTATATTTATAAGTATTATAATAATAATCATCAGAATCATTACCGGATAAATTAGTAGAGTTTTTTAGGCTGAAAATCAATGAAGAGACTATTCCTAATACAATCATTGCTATTGTAACAATAACAGAAATCTTTGTATATTTTTTTGTTTTGACTGATATATTTTGAAAATAATCGGTCATTGAAAATTGAATTTTATTTACTGAATTACAATATTCGCAAGTTACCATTTCTGTTCCTTTGACAACTTCGAGTTTTGCTCCGCAACTTTTACATTTATATACCATAGTTTTAGTTTTTTATCATTAAAAACGCATATTACTGATGAATTAATGTTCCAATTTCCTCACCATCAATTACTATCTTTAAATTTCCCAGAGTATCCATATCAAAAACATAAATCGGCATATTGTTTTGCCGGCACATAGTAAATGCAGTGAAATCCATTACTTTCAGCTCTTTATCTATAACTTCATCAAATGTAATGCTTTTAAATTTTGTTGCATTCGGGTCTTTCTCCGGATCAGCAGTATAAACACCGTCAACTCGTGTTCCTTTAAATAAAGCATCCGCTTCAATTTCCAATGCTCTTAATGCTGCACCGGAATCGGTTGAAAAATAAGGATTTCCTGTTCCTCCGGTTAAGATTGCAATTTGCTTGTTTTTGAAAGCATCAAACACTTTTTGTTTGGAATAGCG
>JAUVIG010000016.1 GCA_030592825.1 Chlorobiota bacterium
GACAAAAAGAGAGTTTCGCTCAATCCGAGCAGTCCGGATATATCGGAAGTATCAATTTAGCGGTCTGGACACTTATGTGATTGTTTTACAGTAGATTATAAAAAGGATTAGATTAAGCGGGTTGGACGCTTTTGTAATTGGTTTTTGCAAGAAAACGTCAATAACTGTGTTGGGCGTAATTAAAAATAAGTTCTTTAAATCAAAATATTTTCAGAATAATTTGGATGTTGTTGTCTAATTAGGTAACTTTGTAATATGGAAGAAAAATTTATCAGAAACATTTTTTATTACAAAAATTATTATCTGGACTTTTTTGAAACACTTAACGAGAATGTCAAAAAGAAATTAAACCGGACATTAAAATTGATTGCAACATTAGACCGAATTCCGATTAAATATTTCAAACACATTAGAGATTCATCAGGACTTTATGAAATTCGTGTTGAAATGGAAAATAATATTTATAGAGCTTTTAGTTTTTTTGACAAAGAACAATTAGTTATATTGATTAACGGATTTCAAAAAAAGTCTCAAAAAACTCCGAAAAAGGAAATAAAAAAAGCAGAAAAACTTAAAAAACAATATTTCGATGAAAAAGACAGCAAATAAAAACTTAACTTCTTTTACTGACCATTTAGACCAACAATACGGAAAAAAAGGGACTGCAAAAAGAGAGAAATTTGAGGAAGGTTTCGAAGCGTTCAGACTTGGTGTTATGATTTCTGAATTACGAAAATTAAATAAATACACACAAGAACAATTAGCAAAGAAATGCGGAACGACAAAATCATATATCTCGCGAATTGAAAATAACGCATCAGACATTAGATTATCAACACTTATGAGAATAATAAGAGAAGGTTTTGGAGGACAATTAAGGTTGAGTATTGATATTTAAAAAAGGAAAAAACGCCCAACAAACAGGCTAAACAACATGCGATTCAGCTGCAATCCGCAAGGACAAAGGTAATCTGTCGGGTCGCAAAAATCTTGAATTTGAAAAAAACTAAATAAGGCAAAAATTTGTGCTGTGAGGAAAACCGAGAAGTTGTCGGAATTTATACCGCACATTGTTTAGCTTGTCGTTACCAAACATAAAAAATGAATAATACAAACAATGGAATGTCTAAACTGTAATAAAAAACTATCTTTTGCGAATAAGCCATTATTTGGTTTAGGACGGTTAAAAGATGGTGCGGAAATATGTCATAAATGTTACAAGAAATTTATTAAAATTGATGCTAATCTGACTACAAAACTTAAAAATTACACTTTAAATGATCTCATAAAGTTAGCCGATACAACTGCAACAAAAAATAATTCGTTTAAACCTATGAAAGAAACCACTTCTTTTGACGACACTATTTTGAGCAAAAGAGAAAGAAAAGCTTTGATTGATAAACTTGCTATAGATGAAGATGTTATTTCAATATTCAGATGGAAATCTTATGATTTAATGGGTGTCCTTGTATTTACAGACTTGCGATTAATTGCAATTAGTGATGGATTATTTTCATTAAATGGTATAAACATCTATTATTATAATAACATTAATCGCATCCTGATTAAAGAGAGAGTTTTAAAATTTACAGATTTACATGGAGGATATGAAGGTGAAAAAGAGAAATTTGAGGGTATTCTTAAATCAGAATTCGAAAACTGTGTTAATCTTTTAAAAGAACAGATTAAAAGGCATAAAAAATTTGATAGGGATAGCTACCCTTATTTAATTAAAGATTATGAAGAAAAGAAAATTAACAAAGAACAATTTATAAAAAATCTCAAAGATTATTAACGTTTGGTAACAAATGCTCATATAAAATATCAGTCAATCAAAATGTTTGCCTTTTTTACCGAAATAATTTATTCAATTTATCTCTGTACACTCTGCCAATCGGTATTTCTTTGTCACTTATTTCTATCACATTGCCAAAATGTGATTTTATAAAATCAATATTAACAATATAAGATTTATGAGTTCTGATAAATTTGTCTTCAGGCAGTATCTTTTCAAGTTTTTTCAGGCTGTCTAATTTCAAAAATCTTTCGTTTTTAGTATATATACCTACATATTCTTTTAAGCCTTCAATATATAAAATATCCTGAAAATTGATTTTTACTGATTTAAATCCGGATTTTACAAACAAATATTCTTTCTCATCAATATTTTTTAACTTTTTATCAGATTCAATTAGTCGCATGGCTTTATTAACGGCTTGTAAAAAACGTTCAAAAGGAATGGGTTTAAGTAAATAATCAATAACATCAAGATTATACCCTTGTATGGCATATTCCGCATATGCCGTAGTTAAAATAATTACCGGTTTATAAACTAATGTTTTTATGAAATCAATACCCTTTATTTCAGGCATTTGTACATCAAGAAACAGAATTTCGGGTTTTTCTGTTTGTATATATTGTGTTGCATCTGTAGCACATGTATATGTCTTTGTCATATTAAGATACGAAACTTTCGAAACATAATCATTCAATATGGTAAGTGCCAAAGGTTCATCATCAATAGCTATGCACCTTATTTGATTCATAATAAGATATTTAATTTTATTAAAAAGATGTTATTTTCATCTGTAACAGATAATTTGTGTTTATCCGGGTACAACATTTCCAAACGTTTTTTGCTGTTTAACAGGCCTATACCTCCTGTCTGATCGACACTTTTTTTATATGCAGAATATGTATTTTCACAAATAAATTGCAATTCATTTTTAATTAATTGAATTTTAATATTAATCTTACCGCCTTTGTTTATATTACTGTGTTTAAAACTGTTTTCTACAAAAGGTATAAATATAAGGGGCAATATCTTATAGTTGTTTGAGCCGACAAAAATATCAATTTTAAAGTTTTTATTTTTTACAAATCTTAATTTTTCTAAATCAATATAATATTTTAAATATGTAATTTCTTTGTCAAGTGCTACTTTTTCTGCAACAGCATCGTAAACAATATAACGCAATAATTGAGAAAGGGACATTAGTGAGTTGGCTGCATTTTCTGATCGTGTAAGTACCAGTGCGTAAATATTATTTAGTGCATTAAATAAAAAATGAGGATTAAGTTGTGCTTTCAGAAGTTTTAATTCAGCCTCGGTTTTTTGCTGCAATAATATATTTTTTTGTTTGGTTTGAATGGCATAATAATCAGATATTTTAAACAAAAAACCGGCAATAAAAACAAAAATACTCGGCACAATTGAAAACATAAACTTCCTTAACGCAAAATTTGAAATAAAAGGCTGATTATTAGATAATTCTATCGGCATATTATAATGTATCTCAATTCCGTACCTTGATAAAGAAGCAAAAATTAAAATAATAACAGCAAATAAAAAAAAGGCAGAATATTTCTTTCTTATATAAAATTCGGGAACAAAGATGAACCAGTTTAAATAAAAAATAAGCAAATAAACTGTCAGTATTAAAACACCTCTTTTCAACGCTAAAGTTGTACCTATCACCGATGAAAAAAAATTGACATGTAATACTATAAAAACACTCCATATTAAAACATGGGCAATTACTTTATAATATTTAGAAAAAAACCTGTTCAAAATTTCAATTTTTAGAGGTTGCCTTAATTTAGTTATGCAAAAGTATATAAAAACAGGAGACCAAAACAGAACCCGGCCTCCTTATTTTATATTACCTGCAATATTATTCAATCTCTCCTGTTGAAAGATTAATAATGTAAGTATTTCCGTTTATTGTGAGTTCAGCCTTACCGTTTCCGCTGTAAATTACAGTTACATTATAACTGAAATCTTGATCGTCAACAGTACCGGAGATATTCAAATTCAAGCTTCCCTCTAAAATTTGTAATGTTGATTTATCAATTTTTACATTACTGACAGTAATTTGTGAATTTGACTTGATTTTAACTTTGTTTCGTACTTTTGATTCTGTTGAAGATGTTATTGAGCTTGTTCCGTTAAGGATATAATAACTTGAACCAATTTCAAAATTTTCAAATAACCAATCGCTTACACTGCTTGTGGATGAAGCAATTCGCGGTGCATCAAAACTACCGTCTGCGTCTCCTTCATAAAAAAAGCCTGTCAGCTTTACGCCGTCAAAAAGGTAGCCGTATTGCATTTGATACGTGTAATTATATGTAATTACAGTACCCGAAGGATTTGTTCTCACAATTGTTGTGTCAACTACGTAAAGCGTATCAGATTTTATTGTTTTTGATGTATCAGGCAAATTTTCTTCCGCTATTTCGGCAACATCAGCAATTTCAGCAGAAAGTCCTGAATTACCGGAACCGATTAAAGCAGCAATATCATCGGCTACTTCTTCAGCAATTTCTTCTTCACTTAAAAGATTGTCATCTTTTTTACAACCGGTTATAATTAACCCTGTTAATAAAAAAAAGAATAAAATTTTAATTGTTGTTTTCATAATGCTTATAATTAAAAGTTAATAAATTAATTTGAATTATTGTTAAAATTAAATTTGTAAGTTTCATCCGGATTCCACAGGACAAACAGTATATTATTAAAATTTTCGGCAGGCAATAATTGTATTATATTTTCCTTTACGTTTGAATTTAATCCGAATAATCGTTTCCTTGAATTTTTTTGTATGATATTCTCAATGTCTTTTGACCACTTTTGTACGTTTTTGTTTTCTGTCAAAAATATTATCTCAAGTTCTTTTTCATGATTTTCGGCAATAATTGCTGTTTTTAATAAAACTTTATATGCTCTGCTTCTTGTCTCTTTCATTACATTTATTTGCTTGTCGGAAAGCTTTGAAGTCAAAAGCTCTTTGAAATCAACAGGAATTTCTGCTTTACGTCTTGTTTTAATAATTTCTTTAAATTCTTTTCTTGCAATTTCTGTTTGACTAATTTCCTCTTTGCTTAATTGTTTATTAAATTCATGTCGGTGCGGTTTCATTACAGGCATAACATTCTTTATAAAATATGCATGAATATCTATAACAATCGGAGGAGGCATACGATTATTTTCAACTGTAAAACCTGAAAGTAATAACAGTGCACTAAATACAAGTGAAACAGTTCCTGTTTTTAAAATTTTGTTTTTCATAATGTTTTTTTTAATTATTAGATTTTTAAATTGATGTTTCAAAAATACACCGGTTAATGTTGATTCATTTAATATTTTCAACAAACGGCAGATTTTATAATATTATCGACATTTTTTCAGCCGTATTTTAATCAAAAAGCTGTGTTCTTGACGTTTTTTTATAAAAATTATTTCTTTTCATATTATGGTAAATAGCCGTCGGGTTAATAACCAAGGAGAACAGTTTTATGATAATTAAAATAAACAGAATAATTCTTACTGCAATATTTATATCAAATATTGGCTATGGTTTAGGTATTCTGTGAAATGTGTTAGTTATTATTATCCCTGAAAGATTAGATACATTCTTTTTCTAATGCCAAATCTGTTACAGATAAGGTTTTTACTAAAAAAGAACACGGGCATAATCATTGTCAAATAGGAAATATTGAGCTTAGTCTTGAAATCATGGTAAAATGAATTGAAGAAAAGTCCTCATGCAAAAAAGATTAGTTATCCGGTAAAATAACAGGAGAACCAATCAAATTGTCAATCTATTTGCGATGTGATCGAATTTTTTAAGATGGTGAAAATTGTGTTGGTCAGTATTGAGTATGGAGGTGATAACAATGATACATCATCCCTTTGGTAAAGTAAAGTAGAATGTAGTTCCTTTCCCTAAAGTGCTTTCTGCCCAAATTTTACCCTTATGTTTTTCTATAAACTCCTTACAAAGTATTAAACCAAGACCTGTTCCTGTTTCCTTCGCAGTACCTTTGGTTATTATGTTTTCATGCACTTTGAATAATTTAGTTATATTTTCAGGCGATATTCCGACACCTGTATCAGAAACACTGACAAGAACACATTCATCGGTTTCTTTTGCATTTATTGTAATAATATCATCCTGATTTGAAAATTTAATTGCATTTGTTATCAGGTTTTGCAGAACAGTATTAACCATATTGGAATCGGCAAAAACAACGGTGCTGTTCTTTAGGTTTGCAGATAAAGTAATATTTTTATTTTTGGCTGAATTTTTTAACAAATCAATATTATTGTCAATCAGTTTTTTTATATTTAAATTTTCCGGTTTAATTTCTATTTTTCCTGTTTGTGATCTGCTCCAAGTAAGAAGATTTTCCAGTAATTCAAACGTTTTTAAAGAACTGTTCATTATTATTTCAGCAAAAGTATAGCTTTTCTCGAAGTTCCGGTTTTTTAAATTTTGAAGTAACAATTTGGAGAAGCCCAAAAGTGAGTTAAACGGATTTCGCAGATCATGTGCAATAATATTGAAAAATTTATCTTTTGTAGCGTTAAGTTTTTTTAATTCATCATGTTGTTTTAATATTTCATTTTCAGCTTCTTTAAGCTTGCTGATATCGGAATCAATAGCAATTAACTTTATGACTTTATTTTGTTTATTCAGAATAGGCGTAATAGTAGTTTGGCTCCATATTTCTTCTCCGGTTTTAGAAAAAAAACTTGATTCGTAACTGACTGAAACTTTTTCGGTAATGCATTTGTTAAATATGCTTTTAATTTTAGGATAAGTACTGACTTCAAGTAAATTACTTCCAAGTTTATTATGAAGTTCAGGAAGATTATACCCGTAAAGGTTCGTAAAACCATCGTTAACCCAATTAAAATTACCTTGAGCGTCCATAATAACGACGGAATTATCCGTTTTACTTGCAACCATCGAAAGTTTAGCTAATTCTATATTTGCTTTTTCCAATTTCCCTGCCTGTGACTGAATCTCTTCTTTTTGTTTACTGATTTTTTCAGTACGCTCATTTACAATCATTTCCAAATGAATATTCGCAGTTTTCAAACGTCGTGAATTAAGCCAAATAATCAGGTATAATAAAGAAGCAGCCAGTACAATATATATGGGATAAGCCCAATTGGACCGATACCATGGAGGTAAAATAACAAATTTATACATTGATTCTTTACCTTCAGTTTGAAAAACATTGCGAGATTTTACTTTAAAAGTATATGTGCCGGGATGGATTTTTGTATATTCTTTCTTGGTTTCTCTCGACCATAAAGACCAATCTTTATCATAACCTTCCAGCTTATATTGATATTGCGTTTTGTCGATGTTTTCGTAAAATGTCGCAGCATAAGTAAATCGCAGTGAATTTTCTCGAAAGCTTAGGGTTTTTACAGAGATTTCTTTATTGAAAGTTTCTATTTGATTTCCGCCATAAATCAGCGAATCATTTTCCAAGAGTTCAATTTTTCGAATTAAGGTATTAAAAGCTTGTTCGTAATCTTTTTTAAGCGTAGGATCGTAATGAATAAACCCATTTTCTTTACCTATTATAACATTGGATGAATCTTTTACACAAGTCGAATAAATAGTACTGCTTAACTTAAAGAACGGACTACGAAAAATCCTATAATTATTTTCACTTTGATATAGAAATACGCCAAAGCTTTTATCATCACTAAACCAAAGGTTTTTCATTTCATCCTGATATATCAGATGTGCCGGTTTTCCTTTTACTAATAATTGATTAAATTGTTCATACGGAATAAATTTATCGACAGAACAGTTGTAGTAATAAAAACCGTCTGAAGCAGGAACAATCACTTTGTTATTAATGACAGATAACTGGTTAATGGAGGATGAATTATAGAAAACTTCTATATCATATGATTTAATATTGATAACACTGTCTAAAGTGCTGTTAATCTGAAACCTATAAGTTCCTTTTCCTGAAACACTTACCCAATAATTATTATTATCATCTACTATCAAATACCGGCTTAACTCATTAAATCCGTTGATTTTATTTTTAAGTTTCCATAAATTATTATCTTTTTGTAAAACATACAAACCATCATTCATGCTCACTATCAGTAATTTAGAATTATTTTTCACGGGCATTATCGACCATGCAACTTGGTCGTTAGTCGAAATGTTTTGAACTTTGGTTTTGTTGATGATCATAATGTTATTGGCGCGACTGCAAAACAATTCATTATTAATCTCTTCCAAACGAAAAGTTTGTCCCGCTGTTTTATCAATTTTCACAAAAGGTTCTATTTCAAAAGGATTATCATAAGTTAACCATTTACGAAAATACATATAGGGTTCACCACCAAGATAAAGTTCATTATCATGGATAAAGGCAGAGTAACATTTTGCATCAAAACCATTTCTTTTATTGAAATAGCTAAAGGGTGAATTTATTTCGATGTAAGATATTCCAATCCCTAAAGCTGCCCATAAGTTTTTTTGATCATCAAGAAATAAACTATATACCGTGTTATTGCACAACCCTTTATCTTTTGTTAAAGATTGGATTGGTTTTCCTGTTTTATCAATTATGATTATTCCGTTAAGTATCGTTCCTATTGCAAAATAATCATTAATCTTAATACCGCTGTAAATTTGACTGTTAATAATGATATCATCAACGGAAGTTTTCCACGGAGTAATATTTTTGCCGTTGTATATAAAAAGTCCTTTCGTGCGAGAACCGATTAAAATTACATCTTTCGAAAACGGTAACATCAGATCAACTCGTTCATCGGCAAAAAGTTCTCCGTCCGGAACAAGTTCTAATTTGTTATTTTTCAGTACCGACAACCCTTTACCCCATTCTCTCACATAAAACTTATTATTAACACAATATGAACGATGAAACCTGTTTTCATCCGGATGTATTATTGTTATTTTTTCTCCTTCTAAGATGAATATTTTTGTAAAAGATTGAAATATTAGTGATTTTTCAATTTTATAAATTGCCCAAATATCTCTAAATCCTCTTTCTTCCTCGGGTATTTTTTCTAACAAAGAATGATATTTCCTTTGTCCGACTGAATCTACATCTAAATAACCTAATTCATCGCAGCCTCCGATAAAAATTTTATTGTTTTCACCCTCACAAATAGAACGAACATTTGATTTATTCGTTAATTCTGTCAAGCGCCATTCATTTCCGTCAAATTCAAGCAATCCAAACGTATTACCAAAATACATGACCCCTCTGTTATCTTGATATATAGACCAGTTTTGCGCCGCTGCTATATAATCATCATCCGGTAAATAATTTTTAATGTATGGAAGCCCCAAATTTTTAACCTGTCCGTTCAGATTATTTGTAATTAAAATAAACAGAAAAAAAATGCAAAGAATTTTTTTTATCATTTTACTTTATGAAATTTTATTAAGGAAGTAATAAACCTTCTGTCAAATATACAAAATAATATTGAAACCGGCAAGGATGAACTTTCAATATTTATAAGACAACTCATTTTTAAACATCTCTTTTTACGTAATTAACGTAAAAATAATATAAGGAATTAACCGTAATTGTATATTCGGATGAATTTTTTGTTAAACTTCACCGGAAAAATATTCATATTGATATTCTATTGATTCATCTTTTTTTTATACTCAGAAGGAGTTATACTTGTAATATTCTTAAAAACTATATTAAAGGAAGACTTGGAATTAAAGCCTGAATCATAAGCAATTCCTATTAATGTTATATGTTTATTTGCCTTGTCGGAAAGGCGGAGCTTAAATTCAGCTACACGATATTCATTAATGAAAGTATAAAAGTTTTTTTCTAATTTTTCATTTATTATTTGTGTAAGATAATGCCTTGAGATGCTTAATTCATTAGCAATATCCTGAATGGTAAGCGTTCCGTTAAGGTACGGCTTTTTTATCTCAACATAATCAATAAGTTGTTTCAGATAACGCTGAGCATCTTCTTCTTTTAAACCGGAACGTTCGTATTTGCTGATATTATTTGATTTCGGTTCATTATTCTCGTTTGACTGTTTTAATTTTCCTCTGTTGCCAAATAAAGCAGGCTGTTTAATTCCAAAATAACTGTACAAAAAAGCAAAGGCTGCAAAACCTATATATTGATGTTTTAATACCCCATAATTCTCATAAACAACAGGCTCCCCTATTACGACATGGCCTATACCGTGAAAAATTGTAAATATTGGTAATATGCAAAAACAGACTGTTAAAATTTTGACCCAATTTAGTGTAATTTTTTCAGAGGTAAATGAAAAAATATTTTTGATATTACGTTTATATCTATGAAGAAACATAAATACAATTATTGTATAAATAACTATAGAACAAACAAAAGAAACCCCGATAAAAACACGTAATGACAAAAAAGAATCAGTTTGTAAAATATTTGGAGTATTGAAATCAGGATTCCTGAAGAAAATTATGGAAACCACCAAAAATAAAATAAAAGGAATAAAGTGAAGCCAATCAGTTCTTAACATCTTGTTTTTTTCTCCAATCATTGTTGTAACATAAAAAAACATAATCGGGCCGAATAAAAAAGGGATAACAGGTATATGGGGAATAATTCCGATTTTTTCTTTTATCAATGCAGAAATTAACTCACCGGCAATTATCAACAGCCATAAAGCCATAAATTTATCAGACAGCTGTTTAGATTCTTTAGTGAAAATTATTATTGCAGCAAAAATTGACTGAGTTATTCCAATATATATTATCGTATCCATTAAGTACAAAAGTAAGAAAAGTAAAAGATTAATTGTAAAATATTATAAACCCGAAAGTTTTTCAGAATTAACAGCCGGTTTACAGTAAACATATCTTCTGTTGAAAATTTGTATCCATTATCAAAAAATTGAATCAGCAGCTTGAATTTTGCTGTTCAAATATTATTTTTCTTCAATTTTTCCTCTGTCAACATTAAACAATTTATAATCATCCTTTTCTTTATCAATAAGTTTTTTTACTCTGTTTGGATTAGTGTCAGTAATAAATATCTGACCGAAATTATTATTACTCGTGAGTTTAATGATTTCTTCAACACGCTCTGAATCAAATTTATCAAAGATATCATCTAACAACAGCAAAGGATTTATTTTACTTATTTCTTTAATAAATTCGTATTGAGCAAATTTTAATGCAATTAAAAAAGATTTTTGTTGACCTTGGGAACCTGACTTTCTTAATGAATGATCATTAATTTCAAAAATCAGATCATCTCTGTGAATACCTTTTGTTGTATAACCTAAAATTTTATCCTTATTAATACTTTCTTTTAAGAGATCTTTAATATCATTATTATTAAGGTGTGAATTGTAAATCAAATTTACAGTTTCCTTTTTTTTAGAGATGTTTTCATAATATCTTGTAAATATTGATATAAGTTCGGATACAAATTCTTTTCTTTTAATATGCAGATTCATTCCGGATGCAGACAGTTGATCATCATAAACGTCTATAGTATCTTTATCAAAATAACCTGAAGTATTATAATTCTTTAATAATCTGTTTCTTTGAGAAAGTATTTTTTGATACTTAATAAGTTCATAAAGATATTCTTTATCATATTGCGAAATTACAGAATCAATATATTTTCGTCTTTCTTCTGCAGGCCCTGAAATCAAAATATTATCATCAGGAGAAATAATAACAACCGGAAACAAACCGATATGCTCGGAAAATTTTTTATATGGCTTATCATTTCTTTTAAAAATTTTCTTCTTTACTGAACTGTATGCACAATAAACTTTTTCGTTTTTATCATTTTTATTAAAATCACCCTGAATTACAAAAAAATCTGAATTATATTGCACGTTTTGCGAATCGCTTGTATTAAAATAGCTTTTTGTAAAAGATAAATAATAAACAGCATCCAAAATATTAGTTTTTCCTGCTCCGTTATTTCCGGTAAAACAGTTAAGCTTTTGGGAAAATTCCAGTTCAGTTTCTTCCAGATTTTTAAAATTCAGTATTTTCAGGTTTTTCAAAAACATAAATATTCCGCTAAATTCATGATAGAACCATATTTTTCAATATACCGTTGTAATCAGCAAAATTACAAAAATACTGCGTTTAAAATATACTAATTTGAATTAAAATTTCAGGCAGTTTTAAAAAATACTTTAATTTTATTTGATTTTTTTTAGCCGGTAAGTATTTTTTGATACTTTTGCGGTTTAAAATTATACAGATATTGAATAATGGCAAAGAAAAAAAAAGCAGGAGCTCAAATTGACAGCAGTTTTCAAACAATTGAAGGATCTTTATCAAGAACCGAACAATTTTTAGAAAAATATCAAAAGCAATTATCAATAGCAGCTTTTATAGTATTAGGAATTGTAGGTTTGATTTTTGCTTATAAGCAGTTTTATATTAAACCTTTGGAAATTGAAGTACAAGAACAATTGTTTGTTGCTCAACAATATTTTGAAAGAGACTCATTTGATCTTGCTTTGAACGGAGATGGTGATTATCCCGGATTTTTACAAATTATTGACGATTACGGATCAACAAATGCCGCTAATTTATCTAATTATTATGCAGGTATATCGTATTATAAAATAGGAGAATTTGATAATGCAATTGATTATTTATCTGATTTCTCTACTAATGATAAATTACTTGAACCAATTGCTTTGGGTTGTCTTGGTGATTCATATGTTGAATTGGGCAATTTTGCTAAAGCAGCAGAATTTTATGAAAAAGCTTCTGAAGAAAGTGAAAATAATTTAACAGGGCCAATTTTTTTAATGAAACTCGGAAGAGTGAATGAAGAATTAGGTAATTGGCAAGCTGCATTAGATGCTTATGAAAAGATTAAAAAAGACTACAAAGATTCAGAAGAAGAAAGAAGTATTGAGAAATTCATAACAAGAGCAAAAATGAAACTTTAAAAGTAGTTATTACATAAAAGATGAAGCCGGAATTAATTCCGGCTTTTTTTATGCAGTTTATAGACATAAAAAGTATCTACATAATATTTAAATTGCTACTTATACTTTTTTAGTAACAAACAATATATCTTCTCGTCTTATAAGTGAATAAAAAATTAATAAAAGTTACTGTTTGAAAGTGCGCACTTACAATATTTAACTTAACAGAAATTTACTTAAATATTAAACTTAAAAAGGAAAGAAGATGAAAAAACTTATTTTAATTGCAATAATTGCAACAGTAACATTAAGCGCATATTCAGGACCTGTCGTCACAGATTATGTTGTAACAGAAGACGGAGTAACTTACTTCACTAAAGTAAGATACGGAACCAATGCATATTTAGTATGCAAAAATGAAGACGGATCAAAAGTAAAGTACAGAAAGAACGAAATTATATCATACAGAAAATCCGGTGAAGTTTTTCAAAAAAAACAAGTCTTTATTAAAGGGAAACCATGTGAAGATTGTGATTTTTTAAAACTTTTGAAAACCAAACACGGATTCAGTATTTATATGTTTCAAAAAAATGATGCGAACGGTAATCTGAATAAACTTTTTTATGTCTATAAAGATGACAAATTTGTTCTTGAAATAAATAAGGACAATTATTTACAAATGATGGATTTTTTTACAAAATCATAGAATTAAATTCATAAACAAACAAACAATTTTTTCCGCTGTATTTTCTGATTCAGCGGATTTTTTTATTAACTGAATTATTTTATTATACTTTTGCTTCTTTGAAAATTTGATATTAAATAAATATTATGGCAACTGTAAACTTATCAAATTATGATATAAATTCCGTTCCGAATGCAACCGGGATGCGTGTTGGAATAGTAGTTTCCGAATGGAATAATGAAATTACTGAAACATTATATAACGGAGCATATGAAACACTGATAAAACACGGTGCAAAACCTGAAAATATTTTAAAAGAATATGTACCCGGAACCTTTGAATTAACATACGGAGCTAAATCTATGATTAAAAGTGTTAATTTAGATGCTGTTATAGTTTTAGGATGTGTTATTCAAGGTGAAACGAGACATTTTGATTTCATTTGTCAAGGTATCGCATTTGGGATTACTGATCTTAATATTGTTACTGATACACCTGTTATTTTTGGAGTTTTAACAACAGATAACAAACAACAAGCATCAGACAGAGCAGGCGGCAAGCATGGTAATAAAGGAGATGAAGCAGCTGTTACTGCTATAAAAATGGCAGCCTTGAGAATTAGACACAAGAATTTATAATAATCAAAATTGCTCATTTTAGTTTAAAAACAACAATAGTATTATTAAAACTAAAATTATTTTCCGTAAATTCGCATCCTAAAATAAAATGTAAGAAATGCTGAAAATTGGTTCGGAAAGACTTAATTCAAATGATTTTAAAAAAGTTATTTATTCCGATGAAAAAATCGAAATAGCGAAAGAAGCTATGGAAAAAGTTAAACAAAGTTTTTCTTTTCTTAAGGAATTTTCTAAGGATAAAGTTATATACGGTATTAATACCGGTTTTGGGCCAATGGCACAATATCGTGTCAGTGAAGAAGATCAACTTCTGTTACAATATAATCTCATAAGAAGTCATTCAGCCGGAAGCGGTGAATTATTACCTGATAATTGTGTAAAAGCTGCAATGTTAGCACGTTTAAACACCTTACTTCAAGGGTATTCCGGTGTAAATGAAACTGTTGTTATTCTTCTGAAAGAGTTTATAAACAACAATGTATTCCCTCATATTTATAAACACGGAGGTGTGGGTGCAAGCGGTGATTTGGTTCAATTGTCGCATTTGGCGTTGGCATTGATAGGTGAAGGTAAAGTGAATTATCTCGGAAAAGAATATGATACAATTGATATACTAAATAAATTAGAACTCAAACCAATTGATATTAAGATAAGAGAAGGACTTGCATTAATAAACGGAACATCCGTAATGACCGGAATTAATTTTTCAAATATTATTTTATCAAAGAAACTTATTAATTGGTCAGTATTAATATCATCAATGATCAATGAATTAGTTCGATCTTATGATGATCATTTTTCAGAAGAATTAAATATTGTTAAGCTTCATTCAGGGCAAAATAATATTGCAAATTCAATGCGAAATATTCTCGAATCAAGCAAACTTGTAAAAAAAAGACAAGAGCATCTATATAACGGTACTGACAATAAAGTTCAGGTATTTGAAGAAAAAGTTCAAGAATACTACTCATTAAGATGTGTCCCTCAAATTCTGGGACCCATTTACGATACAATTATTAATGCTGAAAACATTTTAGTTGATGAGATAAATTCCGTAAATGATAATCCGATTATTGATGCTGAAAACAATAATGTATTTCACGGAGGGAATTTTCATGGTGATTATGTTTCATTGGAGGCAGATAAAATTAAAATTGCTGTAACAAAATTATCAATGTTAGCAGAAAGGCAATTGAATTTCTTAATGAATGACAAACTGAATCAAATTCTTCCGCCTTTTGTTAATCTTGGTACTTTAGGACTTAATTTGGGTATGCAGGGGGCGCAATTTACAGCTGTTTCTACAGTTGCCGAAAATCAAACTTTATCAAACCCCGTTTATGTTCACAGTATTCCTAACAATAATGATAATCAAGATATTGTGAGTATGGGTGCAAATGCTTCTCAGATGGCTCGTAAAGTAATTAACAATACATTTGAAGTATTGGCAATAGAATTAATTTCAATTATACAAGCTGTTGATTATCTTAAATATGGTGATCTTTTATCACAAAAAGCTAAAGATGTATATATACGTTTAAGAAAGATTGTTCCGTATTTTGAAGAAGATAATATTAAATATAATGATATTAAAAATGTGATTAATTTTATTAAGAATAATGAACTTAATTTAAAAACTCTGATAACTGATGAATAAGATGAAAACAGCACTGATTACCGGCGGATCAAGAGGAATCGGAAGAGCAATTTCAGTAAAACTTGCAGAAGACGGTTTTCATATTTTGATAAATTTCAAAACAAATGAAATTGAAGCTGAAAAGACAATGAATTTGATAAAAGAAAAAGGCGGAACATGTGAATTCTTAAAGTTTGATGTTTCAAATGTTAATGAAATTGAAAAATCACTGGAAGATTGGATGGATAATAATCCGGATAATTATATTGAGGTTTTGGTAAATAATGCCGGTATCAGAAAAGATAATCTACAAGTATTTATGCAAAATGATGAATGGAATGATGTTATAAATACTAATTTGAACAGTTTCTTTTATATTACAAGAAGATTGTTGAAAGATATGTTAGTAAATAAATCAGGACGTATTATCAATATTGTCTCATTATCAGGCATTAAAGGAATGCCCGGGCAAACAAATTATTCTGCTGCAAAAGCCGGAGTAATAGGCGCTACAAAAGCCCTTGCCCAAGAAGTTGCAAAGAAAAAAGTTACCGTAAATGCTGTTGCCCCCGGTTTTATTAAAACCGATATGACTGCTGAATTAAATGAAAAAGAACTAAAACGTATGATACCGATGCAAAGATTCGGTAATCCTGAAGAAGTTGCAGAATTAGTATCATTTATCGCTTCTGAAAAATCATCATATATTACAGGAGAAGTAATATCAATTAACGGAGGGATTTTATAAAATGAATATGAAAAATAAAAAGAATATTTTAGTCTTCTTTTTTATAGTTATATCTTTTATCGGATTTTCTCAACAAGACGATAATATTACAAATGATAAGGATTCGATATATGTGTATGTAAATCAAATGCCTGAATTTCCGGGCGGAGTAAAAGGGATGATGGAATATATTAATAATAATATTAATTATCCGTATGAAGCACAACAAGAAGGAATAGGAGGAAAAATATATATTCAATTTGAAGTAAAAAAAGACGGCAGTATAGGTAAAACGAAAATACTGAAAAGTGTTCATCCCTTATTAGATGAAGAAGCATTAAGGGTTGTAAAATCATTGCCTAAATTTATACCGGGCATGAAAGAAGGTATTCCTGTTAATGTTTGGCAATCAATTCCGATTCAATTTAAAATTGATCCTCAAAATATAAAAAATGAGACTCTTCCTGTTTTCAATTTCCATAACATAGAGTTGAATAAATTTATTGAATCAAGATTTCATTATCCTGAAGAAATAAATGATCCTGATGTATTTGGTGAAGAGATAGTAAAATTTCATATTTCGGAAGATGGAGAAGTTGGAGAAGTAGAAATTTTAAAAAGCATACATCCTTTAATTGATAAAGAAACTATCAGATTATTTAAATCATTACCAAAATTTATTCCGGCTAAGAGAAATGGTATTTCTGTAAAATCTAATTTAACAATTCCACTATATATTGGTGAACCTATTTTTAATTCTAAAAAATCAGAACCTGATTTTTTAGATATTAAAAAGTCATTCGGCAAATACATAAAAGAAAATACAAAATATCCGGAAGAAGCTTTATATGCCGGAATAACCGGAAAAGTAGAACTTATTTTTGAAATAACAAAAATTGGTGAAGTCGGAAAGATACACATATATTCATCACCTCATTTAATTCTAGCAGAAGAAGCAAAAAGAGTTATTTATTCTTTGCCGAAATTTAAACATGAATATTTAAAAAAGAGATCGATAAATACATGGAACAAAGCATCTTTTAGTTTTATGAATGATGGTATAAAAATTGAACAGGCTAAATATCCTGAAGGTGAACCTGAATTGTATGCTTTATTATCAGAAAAAATAGAGGAAAATCTTAAAACCAAAAAAGATTCAGGTTCATTAGTTGCAATGTTTAAGATTAATGTGAAAGGAGATGTAGTTGAAACTAAAATTATTAAAGGAATTAATTCTCGAATTGACAGTGTCGTTATAAATACTGTAAATAGTCTGTCAGGATTTATTCCGGGGAAAGTAAACAGTGAAATTGCAGATACATGGTATTCTATAGTTTTTAATTTTAGTGATAAAACTTTTATATATGTAAGACAAATGCCTGAATTTCCGGGAGGTAAGTTGGCTTTGAGAAAATATGTTGCTGAGAATGTAGAATATCCTGCATTAGCAAGAAATAACGGAGTGCAAGGTACCATATTTTTACGTTTTGAAGTTAAATCAACAGGATATATAGGAAAAGTTGAAATTCAAAAAGGCGTTCATCTACTTTTAGATAATGCAGCAATTAAGGTTGTAAAATCGCTGCCAAAATTTAAACCGGGTATGCAAAACGGTATTCCTTGCAATGTTTGGTATTCAATTCCGGTTACCTTTAAGTTAAATTAGAAAAAAATAATATAAAATATTAGGGTGCAAAAGAATGAAAAGAGTTGTTATAACAGGTACAGGAATTTATTCCGTTCTCGGAAAAAATATTGATGAAGTAACAAAATCACTTTACGAAGGGAAATCCGGAATTATTTTAGATCCGATCAGAAAAGAAATAGGTTTTCGTTCTGCTTTAACAGGTGCTTTGGAAAAGCCAAATTTAAAAGAATTTTTGTCGAGACGAATGAGAGTTGGCATGCCGGAGCAAGCTGAATATGCTTATATTGCTACGGTTGAAGCATTAAAAAATGCAAAAATTGAGCAGGAATATCTTAACAATAATATTGTCGGGATTTTATACGGTAACGACAGTTCTGCATTTCCCGTAATTAAAGGATGGGAAAAATTGAAAGAAAAAAAGGATACTTTATTGATCGGTTCAGGTGGCATATTTCAGCAGATGAACTCAACAGTTAGTATGAATCTTTCCGTTATTTTTAAATTAAAAGGAATTAATTTCACAATCAGTGGTGCCTGTGCAAGCGGATCACATGCAATTGGTATTGGCTCTGTATTGATACGACAAGGTTTGCAAGATATGATTATTTGCGGCGGTGCTCAAGAAATAAATCCTGAATCTACCGGAAGTTTTGACGGTTTATCTGCTTTTTCTGTCAGAGAAGATGATCCTACAAAAGCATCCAGACCTTTTGATAAAGACCGTGACGGATTGGTACCAAGCGGTGGTGCAGCAACAGTAATTATTGAAAGTTATGAAAATGCAAAAAAAAGAGGTGCACCAATTTTAGCAGAAGTTTTAGGATACGGCTTCTCTTCAAACGGAGAACATATTTCACAACCAAATGTTGCAGGACCGTCTTTATCATTAGAATTAACTTTGAAAAATGCACATTTAAAAGCTCCGGACATAGATTACATTAATGCTCATGCTACATCCACTCCTGTTGGAGATATGAATGAAGCTCAAGCAATATATAAAGTTTTCGGAAGTAAAATTCCGGTGAGTTCTACAAAATCAATGACCGGCCATGAAATGTGGATGGGAGGTGCAAGTGAAGTAATATATTCATTATTAATGTCTCAAAACAACTTTATTGCACCTAATATTAATTTTGAAAACCCTGACGAATACTCCGAGAAGTTAAATATTATTCCAAAAACCAAAGAACATAAGATAAATACCTTTCTTTCTAACTCGTTTGGATTCGGAGGTACTAATTCATCATTGATTATCAGAAAACTTTGATAATTAATAATTATTTATTTACATAATAAATATTAATATTGCAAAATACAACTCATTCGGATAAATTATTCGATTGTAAACAGAACTTTATGGAAATACAAGATATTGAAAAAAAGGTTAATAAATTTTTAATTGAAGAAATTGAAATTGAAGAAGATTTAATTGAACCTAATGCAAGTTTAATAAAAGATCTTGGTATCGACAGCCTTGATATGGTTGATATTGTTGTTATTGTCGAGCAAGAATTCGGTGTAAAAATTAAAGGTGAAGAATTTAAAGATGTCATAACTCTCGGTAATTTCTATGATTTTGTGGAAAAAAAGATAATGGATAAA
>JAUVIG010000556.1 GCA_030592825.1 Chlorobiota bacterium
GTGTCAGTGATATGAAATTCTTTATGTTTAGATTAGCTAAAATTTATGCTTGAAAATTTAAATCCCACAACTTTTCAATGTGATCCGTTTTTTTGAAGATAGGTTAATCAAATTAAAATCTAAAAAGTATGATAAATTAATTGGTAACTAATCAGTTTGGCTTATTATTATGTACCTAACGGCATATTTTTTACGTGTTGTTATATATTTTACCCATATTCCATCCTTAACAGGATGCTTAAAATCCCGTTAGGGGTTAAATATTGGTAAAACACAGTAAAATTAAGCGTTATTCGTGCCCTTAGGTACGAAATATAAAACCGGTAAAACACAAACTGATTAGTTCCATTAATTGAATGAAAAGAATATAAAAAGAACAGGTTATTCTTCAAGTATGTTCATATTTTCAATTTATAATTGTCTTAATTGCATTTTTAGGGCATATTTTCACACATTTTAAGCAGCCTGTACAATCATTAATTTTGTTAATGTGAGCATGTTTATGAAAAGTCAAATTAACTTTACCTATTACTCCTTTAGGACATGCTGTTATACATTCCCAACATGCTTTACAATTTGATGTTATTTGAATGTATGCTGTTTTAGTATGATTCACTTGTCAGATTTTTTCTAAATAACTTGTCGTAAAATACACATCCTTTATGTTTGGATTTACTTCAATCTTTTCAATTATCCAAATTGATTTTCTGTTGTTTTGCTTGTTGGTCATTAACATTTCTGTCGCCATATATTTTTTGTTTTTTACATCAATTAGTCTGATTTTTTTTGAATAATTTTTTATTTTATGTTATTTTTTATTAATTTTTTGGTTCCAAAAATTTTGGTTTTGTAATTAAAACTAAAGCCGGTATAATAATTAAAGCACCGACGAGACAAGCAAAAATTGATATTACTATAAGGAATCCGAATAATTGTACCGGCATAAAAACAGAAAACAGTAATGCTGCAAAACCAACTATTACTGAAACCGCATTTATAATTATTCCTTTTCCTGTTGTTGTAAGTGTTTTGATTACAGCATCTTTATAAGCTGTAAGTAAAATAAACCCGATTATTATTACCCACCTGAATTTTATTATCCAATTTGCTGTTTTCATCAGAATATATTTTTAATATTAATTGGTAACAGGATTTAATGTAATTTTGAAAGAAATTGTAATTTCGTCATCTGTTTTCAGAGTACCTAATATAGCTTTTGGCGGTACAACTTCAAAATCAGACATTTTGAGATTCTTTGAACCCATAGTTAAAAAAAAACCACCTTGTAATAATTGACAGAAGCCAATCATATCAATTTTTTGAGTTTTACCTGCAATTGTTAAATTTCCGGATATTAAAACTTTTGTTATTCCGGTTGTTTTGCTTAATATTTTTGATTGAACAGATTTAAAAATCATTTTTGGGTATTGTTCCGTTTTCAAGGCATCATACATTTTCGAGTCCATTATACTTCCTTTTGAACTTTTCAGTGTTTGGGCATCAATCTCAATATTGATGTCTTTTATTTCGGAAATTAAGTCAGAAGTATAAACTTCACAATTACCTGTTGCTGTCCCTACTGTTGCGGTCCAATCATGAAGATTTGATGAGCCGGAAACCACTATAGCATGTGATTTTACTTCATAGGTAATTTGTGAAAACGCAAATACCGGAAAAATTGACAGTACAATTATTAAGAGTTTGAAAAATAAGTGTTTCATGTGTCTTTTTATATCAGTTTATAATTTTCTTGGATGATAATTAATACACAGTGATGCTTCTTTCAATACAATATTAAGTTTGCTCCGAAAACCGGTCAGACCGATATTAATGCGTATTTTGACTTTTCAGAGTGGCCTCAATATTGTTTTATCTAAATCGGTATTTCAACCCTACTCTTCTAAAGCTTGAACCCGGCATTTCAAAAGATTTTTGATTATAATAATCTTCATATATTTGAGAACCCAGGTATTCCTCAAAGAAAATTCCTAATTTACTTCCGTTATTGAATTTGACAACATAAGCCGACACACCAAATATTACTCCGTGTGAAAACTTATTAATTGAATAATCCGGCAGAATTCCTGATTCGCTTACTGAAATAAGATTTAATTCCGCTAAATATCCAAGTTTTAATTGAACTTCATTTTCAGGAGCATTCTTTTTTAGAATCGTGTAATTTACAATTAGCGGAATCATTAATTGCGAAACTGATAAATCACGGATACCGATATACATATTTCCTGAATCGGCATAAGTAAATTTTTGTGCATTATACATATAATCTAATCCGCTTTCAATTTCAAAGTATTTAAAAGGTTTATTCAGATGCACACCAACATTAAACCCATCTTTACTTGTAGCTCCTGTGTAGGCATCAACTGAACTAATTGCCGGTTTAACATTCGGGACTACCGTTAAATCGGTATTTTCTATAATTCCTCCTTCACTTAAACCACCCTGCACAGAAAATTTAATACTTTCTTGACTTTTTTCCGTAACTGAACAGGAATTAATAATGAGAAAAGATAAAAGCCCTATAAAAAAAATGTGTAATGTTTTCATATTTCTTTTTTTAAGTTAATATATTTGTTTCATTGTTAAGTTGTCTGTATATTTTTTAGCACGAATGCTGACTCTATTTTAAAATGATACTTTAAGTTCAAAAAATCCGCTGCTCACAGTTTTGCTCATTAAATCATATAATGAATTTTCTTTCCCGTAATAATAATTGCCTCCGATTGAAAGTTTCAAATTGTCGGAAATTGAATAGGTTATCTGCGGAAC
>JAUVIG010000626.1 GCA_030592825.1 Chlorobiota bacterium
AATCAGCAATTACAATCGTACCCGGACATGAGAACGAAGTTTTTAGGCTGTTTTTAATGGTGTATGGGGTGTTATTGGCGATATGGATTATCTCTGTTATTATTGTTCTGTATAATGGTAACAAAATAAAATCATAAGAGTTTTGTATCCCCTGCTCAAAGACTGTGTCTTCAACATTTTATACCGGCAGTTTGCCGGCTGTCAAAATACAACAACATTTTAAAAGCAAATAAATTATAAACGTTTGCAAAACATTTTATCAATATATCTTTCCTTTTTTCATTAAAATAACTTATATTTAATACTTGGTTTTAAAAAATATTTTTTTCTTTGCAAAAATTTTCAAAAGATGTCATACATAAAAATTGAGAAAGATAAGCTTGTTAATTTAGAATATGCTTTAAGCAAAGAGTTACTCCGTTCAAACAGAGCGGGCTCTTATGCAAGTACTACAATATGCGGTTGTAACACCGGAAAATATCACGGGCTTCTTATCAGTTCATTAAAAGACGACAATAAACATGTGTTGCTTTCATCTGTTGATGAAACTGTTATACAAATGGGTAAAGAATTCAGGCTCGGTATTCATCAATATAAAGATGACGTTTATTTCCCTCACGGACACAGATATTTAATCGGTTTTGATTCTGAACCTATACCGGTTAAAACATACAGAGTTGGTGGTGTTATATTAAAAAAAGAATTACTTTTGGCTGAAGATGACGACGGCATACTTATTAAATATACTGTAGAAGATGCACATTCCCCTACTGTTTTAAGGCTTCAACCTTTATTGGCATTCAGAAATATTCATGCTTTAAGCAAAGAAAATCTTAAAGTTAACAATAAAACAATTGAAGTTCAAAACGGTATAAAAGTAAAAATGTACGACAGTTATCCGTATTTATACATGCAAACTTCCAAAAACGGTAATTTTATTACAGCACCTGATTGGAATAAAAATGTTTTATACGAAAAAGAAAAAAACAGAGGTTATGACTTTTTAGAAGACCTTTTTACATATGGTTTCTTTGAGCTTAAAGTAAAAAAAGGAGACGAGATTATTTTTTATCCCCAATTGGTTTCTTTTTCAATTTTTTCTAATATTTTAACTATTTCTTCTTTTTTTATTTCTTTGGTCATTTTAGATACGTCTGTCTTATTAAAGAATAATATACCATCCCCTTTCATATCATTATTGGAACGTGATTCTATAAAAAGATTATGGCGAAGTAGCAATACTTTTTAAGTAAAATTTACTATTAAGTAGGAATAATATTCTTGATCATATATGATGCATACATAATTTGTTTATATAAAATAAATAATAATTTCTATTACTTACGTAAATTTTTCGTTCGCTAATTTCAATGAGTGAACATAGCCAAAACAGTGCCGTAAAACAGTTTATATTGGAGGTTATGATCGTGGATAGAAGAAACACTATGTTAAATCCTAAACTAGTAGAAGATTTCTACGCATCTGATAAAAATAATTTAAATTTCTGGATTTCTAGAACCGAGAAATATAGCAAAGATAAGGTCTTTGCTGCTTGTAAAAGAGTCGGTGTTAATGATGAGCTGGCTCAGAGTATATCTGAAAGAGTCGATAATTATGTTGATAATCGGATGAAGATGTCCGATGTAAGGCCTTTTATCTATGGCATGCTCCAAAAAGTGGATGCTATAGCAGCTGATAAATTCAGAGCTGGTGAGACATTTGTAAGAACATCTCATGAAGAATTTGAAAGATTCAACAGAGATCTTATAGCAAAATCACTGATAAAGGAAGCTGAGATATCGGATCAATTAGCTTTGCAAATTGCTAAAGATGTTGAACATTTTATACGATCTTCTAAACTGAATAATATATCTTCTTCATTGGTCAGAGAGATCGTCAATGTCAAGTTACTTGAATATGGATTAGAAGATGCACGAAAATTATATACAAGAGTCGGGATGCCTGTGTATGATCTTACTAAGATGATCAACAGACCTGAAAAAGAAAATGCAAACCTGCAGTATAATCCTGAAACTATTCATAAATTAATGGCTGATTCTATGGCAAAGGAATATACATTGAGTAAAATAATACCAAGAGATCTTGTTGCTGCACACTTAGAAGGAAACATACACATCCATGATATGGATTATTTCTTTTCAAGACCATTTTGTTTTTCACATGACATAAGATTTTTC
>JAUVIG010000103.1 GCA_030592825.1 Chlorobiota bacterium
CGGCTTTTAAGTGTTTTGATCTTTTTTCCTGATTTCCAATTGATTAAATTAATTGTATATGAATAGGCATTATTTTCATATTGCGAGGAATTTATTGCAATATATTTACCGTTTGCGGATAAATCCATAAAAGTTGCAAATGAACCAATATTTATAACTTTACGTATAAGTTCAAATTTCTTATTATCATATATATTAATTAGATTTTCTCCTGTTTTATTGTCGCTGTGCAAAACCATAAGTTCATTAGTTTTAGGATGAAATATGATTTCGTGAGGTTTTAAACTTGTAAGCTTTTTGATAACTGAACCTGTTTTTATATCCCAAATTATCAATGTCATATCACTGTATACGCCGGCAAAGTATTTTCCGTTTTGACTGATTGCAGCTCTGAATAAAAAGCTTCCGGTATTTTCAAATTGAATAAGTTTTTCTTCTTTAACAATATCGTATATAAAGTAATTTTTTTGAAGATCTACAGCAAAGATTTGATCAGGATTATCAGGTATTATTTTGATGTTCAGAATCTTAAGGTCGGGAATTATTTTTACGGGACGATTATCAAGATCAGCAACAACGAGAGACAAAGAATTATCGGTATAAACAATTCTGTTGCCGGCAATATCAGCAGATAAGCCCGATATTCCTCGTGTACCTTCAAAGCTTTTAATTATTTTTTCTTCCTTAATATTCCATACTTTAAAAGTACCGTTTTCATCAGATGTAAACAAATGCTCACCGTCATCAAAGAATTTTATTGATTCTATTCTTTGTTCGTTATCAATACCCTTAACTTTATTGCTTAAAGTTGTTATTTCTTTACCGGAACTTTTGTCCCAAATTTTTATAAGATGATCAGCTCCGTTACTTGCAACGAGATTTCCTTGAGGAGCCAATGCTACTCTCATTATTAATCCGGAATGGCCGGTAGTTATACTTACTTCGGGACTTTGAGAATATGAGAAGATAAAAGTATATATAAAAATATTGAGCAGTAAGAATTTTGAAGTTTTCATAAAATTTCTTGTTTGATGTATATTCAAAAATAAGAACTTTATTATATTCGTATACTATTTTTTAATATATTATTTTAAGGTAACCTCTATTAATTAATTTCTTGATGCAAATTAATTATTAGAGGTTACCTTAAGTTATTTATTCAACAGCAAAACTTTTATACGAATAAACTTTATCACCTAAAGTAGTTTTACCATAAAAAAATACATCATAAGTTCCTTTTGAATCTGATGTGTAAAAACTTACCTTAGAAGGAAGTTCACCTGAAAAAGTCTCAAAATAGAGTACATTCCTTAAATCAGCTTTATGATCGTTTAACAACTCTTCAGTATTATATACAGGAAAAATTGGTTTGCTTTGTTTGCTTTCTGTTAAATATTTTAGATATATGGAGTTATCAGGAATTTTGATATCTGCGAAATCATTTGTATTGGTTTTAATCAAAATAACACCGTTGAATTGATATCCTCCAATAATATATTGTTGATTTATTACATCTATCTTTTCGATTTTTTTAGTATTAATTTTTAAAACTTCATTAACATCAAATACCGGCATGTAATCAACTAAAATTAACGGATCCTCATATGTGTCATAAAAAATTTCACTGAAAATTCTGAATTTGTATTCCTTATTGATTTTCAGAACTTTGACATAAGGTACAATTTCATTAAAAATTTCAAGAACGGTTGATGTTTGCACATAATCGCTCATTAAAATTTCGTAGTCTTCCTGTCCGCTTAAATTCAATGCTTCAATTTCAGGTTCTAAATTAGTATTTTGGATGTTCTTATTGAATATCTTACTTGATTGTTGATTGATGTATAATTGTTTGAATAAATTAATGTTTGAAGTATCTGCAATAAGTGGTATATCATTAGCTTTACAGAAGATTTCATGAAAATCGTTTTTAATTAAGATTGAAATATCTTTATTAATTGGTTTTACGGTTATAAAAAGGTTCTGTTCATTTTTTGTTTCATTTAATGAGAAAATAAAATGTCCGTCTTTACCTATTCTATAATGATGTAATTGATCGTTACCATATACAATCGAAGCGAATACATCTACATCTTTAATAGGTTCTCCGGTATTCTTGTCATTTATTGTTCCTTCCACACTGATTTCCCTGATATCGGGAATATATTCAACCGGACCCTTATGTTTAAAAAACAGTTGATTTTTATATGAATCGGAATTTATTTGGTCATTATTTAAGGATAATGAAGCATTGATCTGATGAACCAAGTCTAAGGAATTAACTGACCGGTATTTTATATATGAGTTCAATAAATTATAATCGAATAACAGATGTCTTGGCAAATAACTCGCATCTTCCGCATTAAGCCCTCTTTTTGTAATTTTAAATATCGCATGATTGAAATCTGCCGGATTTTCAAAATTTAAATTTATGTTTACTTCTTCTCGTTTTCTATAAATATCTTTGTTCAAAGATATACCGAGATCATCAAATTTATCTTTAAGAATATAATAAGATGCGATATTTATGATATTGTCTTTTTCATCCATGATGATGAAATTATGAATCCCGTTCTGTTTGAAATTTTTTATGTCAATATTCATTTTTCCGGAATCGTCAAGACTGATTTTTTGGATATCAAGGTCTTCAAAGCTTGGAGATTTTATTAAAAGATTCATATCATTAACCCTTGAAACAATTTTTCTGTCAAAATAGAGATTAATGGAATTTAATTTTGATTCAGAATATTCAGCATTTATTGAAATATAGGAATGTTCAATGTCAGTAATTTTCGAGAAAATGATCGTATCCGATTTATTGGTGATGAATTTAATTATTCCTTCTCCAATATTTTCGTCCCAATTAAAAATTACTAATCCGTTTTTATATGGATTGACTTGTTTGACCAAGCTGTCTTGGATATTAGTAATGATGACTTTTTTCGTATCAATAAATGTCTTTTCATTTAATCTGAGTATAATATTAAGACTATTGTTTGAAAATTTATGTATGATTGATTCAACTTGTTTTATGTTTGTCAGATTTTCTTGAGGAAATGCTTCATTTGGATTAATAATTGAAATTAAATTTAGATTAAACCACTCTGTCGGAAAATTTCTTTGAAATTTTGTATAAGCCCTGATAAAATAATTTCCTGAAAGTAAATCATCCGGAATTTGCAAATAGCCGGAGATGATATTATCAATGATCTTGAATTTTGATTTTGAACAGATGCCTCTTTTATCATACAATTCAATATATAAAATGTTACTTATTTCGTTGTCTGATTTGTTTGTTGAACTGTAATATCCGCTGAACAGAATATTTTCACCTGCAATATAAACCGACCGATCTGTTATTAAATAAACTTCTTCTTTTAGTTGAACATTATTTTGCCCAAAAGTACAATTCAAAGATATTATACTTATTAATGAAGCCAATATAATCCGCATATTTGAATTATTTATTTTAAACATATTACATTTTTTATATTTATTCCCAAAAATCAGGCTCCTCAATATACCCGCCTTTCAACCTACAATCAAAACAATGGTCTTCCGCTCTGGCTAATGCACCGGTACCGGTCACATCAACAATCCAATGAGGCCAAGTAGATTGAGGCATATGATAGATAAACATCATTTCTCTGAAATCAGGTTTGCATAAATAACTTATCTCCAGACCGGGATGACTGTGAAAAAGTCTCTTTTTTGAGATTCCTGCTGCAAAAAAAAATCCTAATACTGTTTCTTTAGGATCGTCCGGATTTTGAATATTTCCTTTAATTTGATAAGGTTGTTGATTATAGAATGAATTTTGTCCTTCATTCATATCATTTACAGCTTTCCAATATTTATTAGTTTCTTCATCAACGGAAAGTTGTTTTAACAGCAGGCTGTATTTAATTGCAAACTTATTTAAATCTGTATGATTCAATGTAACCGTAATTGATTGTTGATTTCTATTAATATCATTGGCCAAAGTAATAATTTCTTTAACTTTTCCGGTAATCCAACATGTTTTAAGCGTGTCAGGATTTTCATATGGTTTAATATATCCTACAAATACATAATCTATTGAATAGGGAGCTTCATACATATATGTTTCTTCAGAAAGCCACATTAAATAAGTATTTTTTTCAGTATATGGTTGTAATTTTGTATAAAATCTATAACCGTCTTTATCAATACCGTGAACGGGATCATGATTGATTTCTTGATTTAAATAGAAATCATCAATCGGAATAGCTTCCCTTAATTCTGTATATTCTGATTCATATGTTTTACCGGCAAAGCTTTCAATAATAATTTTGTATTTTCTGCCGACAATTCCTCTTATTCCTAATGAATCAGTTACAAATTTTCCGGGTTCAATTTGTGTTAATGTTTCAACAAATCCCAAGTCATCTGTAATCTTAACATTTGCCTCAGTAAAAGGATTTTCTTTTGGATCAGTTGCTGAAGTTGTTTTTGAAAGATAAATCTTATACGGCCCGGGATCATTAGTGATCATACCTTCAACAACCAGAGCTTCCTTTAATTTGCTTTCATCAATTGAAAAAGGTTCAATACAAGATATGATTAGAATTACCAACAGTAATAGTGAATTTTTATAAATATTAATAAGCATGATTTAAATATTCTGTAAATATTTTATTTTATTCCCAAAAATTGGGTTTCTCTATTGTTCCTCCCTTTAACCTACAATCAAAACAACAATTATCTCCCTGTGCCAATGCACCGTTACCGGTCATATCAACAATCCAAATTGGCCATGTAGATTCAGGCATATGATGGATGAATCTCATAGCTCTATAATCCGGAGTGCAATAATAATATGTTTGTAAACCAAGATGGCTTTGAAAAATTCTCTTTTTTGAGATTCCGGCTGCAAAAAAAAATCCTAATACTGTTTCTTTAGGATCGTCCGGATTTTGAATATTTCCTTTAATTTGATAAGGTTGTTGATTATAGAATGAATTTTGTCCTTCATTCAAATCATTAACTGCTTTCCAATATTTATTAGTTTCTTTATCAACGGAAAGTTGCTTTAACAGCAGGCTGTATTTAATTGCAAATTTCTTTAATTTAGTATGATTCAATGTAACTGTTATTAGTTGTTGGTTCCTTAAAGGATCATTGACCAATGTATTAATTTCTTTTACCTCACAGGTAATCCAACAAGTTTTTAGAGAATCCGGATTTTCAAACGGATGCAAATATCCGATCCATATATAATCGATTGAAAAAGGAGCTTCATACATATATGTTACTTCAGAAAGCCATAAAAGATAAGTGTTTCTATCAATATAACGTTGAAATTTCGAATAAAATCTATACCCTTCAGTATCTGTCCCTGTAGCAAAATCATGTTTTAATTCATATTCACAAAAAAGTTCATCAATGGGGATTGGTTCTTTCAATTCTGAATACTCTGATTCATATTTCTTACCGTCAAAAGCTTCTATGACAATTTTATATTTTCTGCCAATAGTTCCTTGAATGCACATAGAATCAGTTACGAATACACCGGGTTCTGTTTGGGTTAAGGTTTCTGTATAATCAATGTCGTCCATTATCTTGACAGTAGCATCAGTATACGGATTGTCTTTAGGATCAGTAGCTGAAGTTGTTTTTGAAAGATAGATTTTATATGGTCCGGGGTCATTTGTTATCATACCCTCTACAACCAAAACTTCTTCCGATTTACTGTTATTTACAGTAAAAGGTTCGATACAGGAAGCAATTATAAGTATCAGCAGAAGTAGTATATTTCTAATAATATTTATCTGCATAATTTCCGTGTTTTAGTTGATATGAAACAGAGAATATCGGAATAGCAAAAATTGACATTTTATAAGCATTGATACGACCGTTTTCAGTTTTAAAGAAAACAGAATAGGCATTATTCCTGCCGGTTAAATTATAAACAGAAAAAATCCAAGTACCGTGAGCGATTTTATTTCGTTTAAGACTCCCTTCAAAACGAGCGGATATATCCACTCTAAAGTAATCAGGTACCCGATATTTATTTCTTGTTGTATAATACGGTATTTGTATCCTGTTTTGATAATATAAACCAACAGGGTAAGTTATAGGTCTGCCGGTAGAATAAACTAAATTTGCTGAAAGACTGAAACGTCTGCTGAATTTAAAGTTAGTAACAATATTAAAGGAATGTGGTTTATCATAGTTTGCCGGATAAGGCTCACCCATATTGACGCTTTGACTGTATATACTGTTATCAGTTGATACCATTGAATTTGAATAAGTATAATTAATCCATCCGTTAAATTTACCGATATTCTTCTTAAGCATAAATTCTATACCATACAGGTCTAATTTTCCGTCAATTATATCAAATTCAGGAACTTCACTGAATATAATATTCGCACCGTCCTTATAATCTTTGTAATTATCTACTTTTTTATAATAAGCTTCAATTGATAAAATATATGTGTTATAATACAGATTCGAATAAAAGCCTAAATTGGCTTGCTGCCCTTTTATGGGTCCTAAATATTGATCTACAAGTTTGAATTTGTTTGTAGGTGAGGCAGAAATAGTATTTGTCATCATAAACAGATATTGATACATATAACTGTATCCTGCTTTAACGGAAAATTTTTCATTGAATCTGTAATTAGCGGTTATTCTAATATCAGGATTTGTATATGACTTAATTCGTTCAAAATTTTGATAATTTATTGTATCTGTAATACTTTCAGGTGAATATCCGTATTGGTCATCATATACATACATACTCCTTTCCCCTAAATAGTGATAACTGTTCAAACGAATTGCTGCTTTCAAAGAGAAATGATCAAATATTTTCCGTGAATCACTTATAAATATGCTTGATAATATTGCATTTTCTTTATATAATTCAATCGGAGAGATCAAGGATAAAGAATCTCCCGGTTCAACATTTCCTTGATCAATCATATATAAAATATTATCTGTCCCGATGTTAATGTCATGTTTATCATAATGCAAATTAAGTTTAGAATTAATTCCAAAATGATCAAGTTTATAGGGAAGCGTGTATGAGAATAAGTTGCTTTCGTAATTACTTTCTGCAAATTCATAGTTACTGTAAACTATATTAGTATTAATACCGTGTTTCTTTACAAGGGTCTTATCCAAAGATAGTTTCATCCCTTTTACTTGGTAATCATATCTGTTCCTTTCGGCTAATTGTATATCATCATCCGAATAATATGCCAGTAGTTTAATCTTATTTTTATCATTTACCTTAAACGAAAAGTTCGTTATGATATCTTTGAAACTTGCTTGACTTTCATTTATATCCAAATTATCAATTAAAGACAAGACCCAATTAGAATAAGTCGTTCTGAAACTGATAAGAAAACTTGATTTTTCTTTGATAATAGGCCCTTCTGCCAGTAAGCTTAATGTTATCGGGCTTAAATTAAAACTGCCGGAATATTTATCAGTTAATCCTTCTTTAACTTTAATATCAAATACAGAAGAAAGATTATTTCCGTATTGAATGGGAATGCTGCTTTTATAAATATTTAAATTTTTTATTGCTAATGAATTAAAAGATGAGAAAAAGCCTAAAAAATGTGAAGTATTATAAAGTGGTAATCCGTCAAGATAAAACATATTTTGATCTGCCGGTGCACCTCTGACATTAATTCCTGCATTCCCTTCTCCGATTGTTTGTACACCGGGTAATAATAAACCTGCTTTAATTACATCATTTTCTCCTAATGATGACGGGATATCAGCAGTTTTATTAATTGACAGTTCTTCGAATCCGGTCATCATGCTTTTAACATTATGAAATTTTTCAGAATGAATAGTAACTTCTTCAATGGAAACATATGTTCTTTCAGGGAAAATATCCAATTCTCCGTCAGAATATAAATGTATTTCATATACAGTTGGTTCAATTTCAACACTGCTTACTTCTATAGTATAAACTCCCTTTTTTAAATTGAAACTGTAATTTCCTTCTTGATCAGAAATTGTACTTTTCCCGTTTTCTCTTATTTTTAAAACAACACCGGCTAAAGGATTCATTTCATATTTTGTTAATACTTTCCCTGAGAAGACAGCTGTACTTTTCGGATCACTACCTTTAGTTCCGATTGTTCTTACATTTGAAATATATTCTTCTTCTGATTTTAAATACTTTGATTCATTTTGAGTTTCATCTCTGTAAAAGCCGTAAGTTTTTATTTTATTAAAATTTGAAGGAAGTTTTGTCTGTATAAGATTGTTTTTGGTAATAAATATATATGAATGATATTCAGATACTTTAAAATTATAATGTTCCAAAAAACGGATTAATGAAATGTTCTCATTTCCGGTAAAAGAAGATAAGTTAATATCAAGATGTTTTAATGAATCACTTTCATAATATATATTTACCGAATATTCGTCTTCAATCTTTTCAATGAATTCGTCCCATTTTAATCCAATATACTTATTACCTATTACAATTTTTTCAATCTGAGAAAATCCGGTTTGTACAGAAAGGAATAATGAAAGAAAAATCAAAGTTCTAATTAATTGATGCATTTTCATAACAATATTGCATAAGATGTTTCAATTGAGAGTTATTGGCTTTTCTGTATCTTATATTATTTAATTTCATATATTCAAGTATTTCCTTCTTATTTGTTCCAAATAATTTTAGAAATAATCTTTTACTCTTTACGTTAATTATTTTGTTATTTGCAATTATTATTTTATCTAAATAAATTGCAGAAAACCCTCCGGGTATAATATTACGCCTGTTTTTTTTCGGATCGAATGATATATGATGATAGATCACAAATTGAAACCCTTTATTCCAAATACGTTCAAAGTATCTTTTTTGCGGAAGAATAACGGAAATTTTTTCAGAAGGCAGAAATATTCTTCCGTCAATGTTTATTGAGTCAATTCTTTTAGGATTTAAAACTATTAGTTTAATTGATTTATCATTTTCGCAAACTTTAATGATCATTTTTTGTTGTTCAATATCATATTTTACAGGTATATCAACAAAAACTTGACGATTGATATAAATTTTTCCAAAGAAGAATTCATTTTCGGGATAATAAGGATGACCTTTTACACCATTATGAAGCGGAAAATAAAGTTTACCGTTAACTAAAATATCATTCACACCATACTGTTTTTCAGCAAATTGTTTGATATTTTGACAGCTTGAATTTTGTGAAAAAGAAAAAATGCAATTAGTTATTATTATCACCGGAAATAAAAAATATCGTATAAAAAGTTGCATTATATAAAATCTGTTTAGGATGATAATTATAAAAAATTTTAATGTTAAATTATTGATGGCAAACACAAAAATAGAAAATATTTCTACAAAAAATTAAATATTTAATTAAAAACTATCATAATTAATATGTAATTTATTATTTATCCTAAAATCCGTAAGTCACACGGTGAATAATTGATATTAAAGCAATTAGCTGTTACTGTTAATATTAAGTCACTCCGTGACTGTCAGATACTTATATGATTAGTTTCGGATTCAAAGATTTTTACGGATTAATCCTTACTTTGCATCTGAATTTATAAAATATAACCCTGACTTTGCCCCTGAATTTATCAAAAATAACCCTTAGTTTTAATATATTTGCATAAAAATTGTTTTTTCTTTGACAATAGAAGCAATATAACAATAACAATATAATTATATGATAACTTTCAAACTAAACAACGAACTAATAAATTTTACCGGTGATGAAAATCGAACTTTACTTGACTTTATAAGAAATGACAAAGGATTAACAGCAGTTAAAGACGGTTGTTCCGGACAAGCAGCATGCGGTGCCTGTACTGTTGAAATCAATGGTAAAGCAAAGTTGTCATGTGTCATCAAAATGAATAAATTGCAAGATGCAGAGGTCTTTACCCCTGAAGGATTTCCCGGATATGTGATTGATACTATAGCAAAAGCATTGGTAAATGAAGGCGGTGTGCAATGCGGATTTTGTACACCGGGATTTATCAGCAGAACAAAAGTTTTGTTGCAAGACAATCCAAATCCTTCAATTGATGAAATACGAACAGCAATTAAATCTCATATATGC
>JAUVIG010000289.1 GCA_030592825.1 Chlorobiota bacterium
AAATGTAGGACACAACTTTATTATTTTTAAGTAGCTTTCTTCGTCAGATTTTATGTCATTTTTTCTTGTTAAATAATATCCTTGAATATAAAAAGGTATAAATAAATCGGGAAAAGAAGCTGCCGACATATTTGCCATTTCATAAATTTCTTTTGTTATTCCTTGATTCTTATTCCAAAATGCTCTGAAAACCATTGCAGAATTATAATATTTTCCGTCTGAGAAACTTGATTTGCTGAGTTGTTTTGTTCCGGCAATTAATGTTCTTAAATTGGCTTGTGCTTGAGTAAGAAATTTATTTCCTGCTAAAGAATTAATTAAGCATTCTGTTGCAAGATAATCTTCTCCTGTTTTCATATATGTTTTTGCCAATCCGTACCAAGCTTTTGAGTCAGCAGGGTATTTTCCTGTAATAAATTTCAGCAGAGTTTCAGCCTTATCAAAATCATTATTAATTAAAAAATATCCTGCTCTCAGCAAAAGAACATTTATATCATCCGGATTTAATTTTTTTGCGACTTTAGTCGATACATTTGCTGTATTATTATCTTGAAGATGTATGCTGAAAAGGGCTTTATAATAATGTGCCAAATACAATTCAGGGTGTTGACTCAACAGCTCATCTGATATTTTAATTCCTAAAGTATAATCTGCGGTTTTACGCCTTCGGGCAGGGTCGAGTATAAAAATCGGTAAACCTTCGGCAAGTTTCTTTAATTGGTCTAATTTTGAATATACAGAAAATGAAATTTCTGAAACATCAACATTGTCAAAGGAAAAAATAACTGAATTAAAAGCTAAATCTTCAGATATTTTTTTTGCCAAATCTTCTTGCAGTTTAAAAATATCATCAAGTTTTCCCGTAATTCTGCTTGTACTTACAATTTCGGAAGTTTCTACATTTGCAACTCTTGCATTCAGTGCAACATTTTGATTATAAATTGATACTGTTCCAAAAATAAAATAATCTGCACCGATTATTCTGCCGATTTCAAGAGCCGTTTTCTCATCAACAAGACCGGTCATTTGAAGTTTCAGTTCTTCAATAATCTTGTTAATATATTCCCTTTCTACAATTCTGACTTTTTTATCAGTAGAAATACGATTTATTATTGCATCGGCACAACTCGGACCAAGCCATTTTAAACTTTCATCACCACCCTGTGTTTTAAATTCGGATGTTGCAACAGAAAATATTTCATCATCTGCTTTACTTTCAGAAACACTGAAAATTCCAAAAAAAATTAAAAGAAAAACGATTTTATAATGATATTTCATCAGTAAATATTTAGATTATAATCTTTTCCAAAGTTTTTGAATTTACTAATATCGGATTTTTTTTCAATAAAAACAACTTTTTTATTAGTTTTCAGTTCTTATAACCACACTGTAAGTATTCACCGTATTTACAGGTACGCTGCATTTTACCGATCTTGTGCCTTTGCTTATACCCTGTACAAGTATTTCGAAAGGTGATTTCGGCTTGCCTCTTAAGTCTTTTGAATTTTCAACAATGTTTCGCAGATTATACATAGGTTCGGTTGAAGCAATTATTTTAAACATATCAGTTCCCAATGGTTTTACTATTTGCATAATATCACTTGTAAAAATAACTGTTTGTCCGCTTTCAATTTTAATATCGCCTTCGTTTACGCCCTCACCGGGTATTAATATGCTGACAGCGTTGTTCGGTTGTATGTTTAATATCTGAAAATATGCAGTTGCATCACCCTTGTTTTCAATTTTGAAAACAAATAAACTGTCTTCTTTAAATATTGTTTGTCCGTTTACAATTTTATCTTCTTGCTTTCCGAATTCGGTGGCAATATAATTTCCTTCGTTGCTTTTGTAATCTTCAACCGGTAAAAGTTCAAGTCTGACATCAATATCGGGATTATACAATTCTAATTGTCTAAGATATCTTGCTTTAGAGTAATATAACACTTCTTTTTGTACAGCATCGGCAATGCTTGAAATATCATTATTCAGTATTGTATCTGTAAAACTGTTTTTATCGTTCTTAATTTCATAATGCAATAAATATTTACCATATTCAGCAATACTGTCTTTAACAATAATATCGGCAATTTTTATTCTTTCATTTTCAACTATTCTTATCACCGGATGTTTTTCAATTATTTTGATAATTTTTTTTCTGTTTTTGATTTTTTCGTCTATAAAAACGTTTACTTTCATGTCGCCGTAGGTGCTTTCTTCAATAAATACCCACGATTTTCTGATTTTATGGTTGTATATTTGTGTTTCAGGCTTTACAACAGAAGTAAAGTCGCCGGATTTAATAACTTCACCTTTAACAATCTGTTTAGTAATTGTCGGTTTTTTTGTGTCCACAGGATAAAAATTGACAATTGTACCTTCATGAACTCCGCCTATTCTTCCGACATTAATAATGATTTCATTGCCGGAAATATTTTTTACTGTGTAATAATTGTTCAACTCTACAGCCTTTCCACTGAACAATTCAATATCAAGATTACCTTCAGCCAGAGGTGTTTGATGTGGTGAACTTATTGCCATATATGTCTTTATTAAATCAAATAATCCTCTGTATGTTTTTACTTTTGATTTTCTGTTTAAACTTTTTGCAAAAGCATAAGAAAGCGAACCTACACATTCACCGTCTTCAGTTCTTGTTTCGTAATTTACTTCGTCTTGTTTTGATGCACTGAAAAGTATAAAGGGTGACATTTGTTCATTTCCCGTTTCTATTTCAATTCCTGACGACACAGCAGTTTTCGCCATTGGAACAGGACTATAATCATTAGGAGCAATAGCATTGAAATTTCCTCTGATTGTTTCGTTACCTCTGCTCATTGTTCCTGAATAACAAGCATCAATAACAGCAAGGACACTTCCTTTCTTGCCAATTTTTATCCTAATCTCTTTCAAAAGTTTATTCAAATCATCATCAAGAAAATGCTCTTCTCCTTTATATTCGGTAAGGTCCCACATAGGCCATGCAGAATAACATACAAGTGATTCGTCATAACCGTCGGCTTCATCATCATTAGCGTCCATAACCTGTTGCCCGTGCCCCGAAAAATGAAAAACAACTATATCTCCCGGTTATGCAATTTCAATTAATTTAGTTCTGAATATTTTGATCAGATTTTTTTTGCTTACTTGTTCATTACGCAAAATAAAAATATACTTTTCATCAAATCCACGGTTAATCAGAGTTGTTTTAATAAGTTCAACATCTTTATCAGTATTTAGTGCAGAACAGAATTCGTATTTGGAAATTGCTGCAATCAATGCAATTTTTTTGGCTGATACTTTAATTGAGATATTTAAAAACAGTATCAATCCGGCAAGGAATAATATTTTTTGTTTCATTATATAAATATTTATCTGTTAATCAAGTATAAAACTACAATTTTACATCTTATCACAGCGAAGTTTAACCCGCATTATTCACCGCTTCAATATCACAATGCCGCTAACGTCCTGTTTATTAATTTGTTATGTGCATGCACGCAAAAACTACATGCTCAAATTTGAGTGTCGCTTGCGATTATCTATGTGCATATGCTTTCCCGAATCAAGTTCGGGACAGGCTGTTGCAAAACCCTTGAAATATAAAAGATATGTCTGCGGGTTTCGACGCCTCGCATCTACACAAAGCTAATCGCATGAATAATGCTGGTTAACTTCGTTGATGATTTTTGATAAGCAATAAATGACTAAAATACTTCTATTTAGACAAATATATAAAAAAATACTTTATAATTCAAATTCAGCAGACCTTATAATATTGCAAGATTTCAGCAAACGGAAATATTAGGAAGCTATTCGAATTAAAAGTTTGGAACTTATATTAACACCTCATGTTTCGCACATTCTAACGGTCTGATTTTGAGACGTTAATACTGCTGAAAACATGTCAAGTCAGAAATTAATATGCAGAATAACAATGTAATACGCTGAAAGTTCAAATTTTAATATGTATTTATTTTTATGTAGGTATAAAAAAAGTCGCATAACGACGGACTCTTTGTAACACGGCACGGGAGAGGTTGCCTTATAATAAAAATCAATATCGTTTAGTTAAGCCTGAAAGCCTTAACTAAACAACATTGAATCAAAAATTCAGGACCAATGAATCAACGTCCATTGTATAACCTGAAAATAAACCCAATCCGTTTTCAATATTCGAATAAATCTGAACCGGTTGTGCAAAGGGGTCATATTTTGTTTTTTGATTAAGGTTATAGGAAGTTATATATCTGTAAATGTCTTCCGTTACTGTCAGTAACTTTACTTTAATAAGATATTCTTCACCGTCAAGTTTACCGGTGTAATTACCAAAGGAATAACCTGTACTTATATTAACAGTATATTGAGTTCCGTTAAATAATTCATCAGTAAAAACACTGCCGAACATACCGTCCAGTGTAAATTCATTATTATCTCTGAAAACAGGATCGTTAGTATTAAAATATTCATTTGTTTCTTCATATCCTACAAAAGTAAGCAAACCGTATTCATCATATTCATACAAAGGTTGGATCAGGCTTAATGCCAAAAAATAATAATCATTGGTATTCCCGTCATCTTCAATCTTAATTTTATAATGAATTTCATATTCTTTGTAAGTATCTCCTCCTCCGTAATCATTTGTATGAACCTCAACTGTTGTATCAACCGAAACAATTTCAACAGGATTTTTTAAAATCATATCAGCAACAACAGATTTTAAATTATTATAATCAACATTTATTTTATAATTAACACCTATTTCAGGTATAAGGGTTGAAATATAAACACCTGAATTAACATGTAACAGGTTTTCGACAAAAATATCATTACCGAATAACTTAACAACTGCATCAGTTAAGAAAGAAATATCATCATCTTCCAATATATTTTGGCTTTTACTTACACTAACTGTGAGTAAACTGTCAGGGGTTATTAATCCGTTCACTACAATATGTTTTTCGCCTTCCGGAATATCAATATCTAATTTTTTTTCACATGCAGAAAAAGCTAATATTAATGATATTGATAATACAATAAATTTTTTCATGTTCTAATTCTTTTTTTGTTTATCTTTTTAATTTTTTAAGTTCAAAGATTAAAGTTCAAAGTAGCTGTTGTTTAAGATATATGTGATATTTTTAACATTTTATTAATTATTAGAGGTTACCTTAAAAATCAAACCTGTAACTGACCGACGGAATAATCGGAAATAAACTGTATTGAAATAATGCCCTGTCCCCGTTATCATCTCTGCTGAATCTTAAGAAAAAGGGATTTTTTCTGTTAT
>JAUVIG010000543.1 GCA_030592825.1 Chlorobiota bacterium
ACCGGAATAATTTAACAGATGAACATATTGGTTCATTCTTGCAAATGAATATTTTAATGAAATTTTATCGGAAATAATTAAATTTAAAACAGCTCTCGGCTCATAAGAAAAATATGTTTTATTATTTGATAATGTAATTGAATTCTGCATTGAAGCATATCATAAAGAGATGAAAGAATTGATTGCATTTAAACCGGGCGAATCATTTTTTAATAATGATAAAAATTGGGAAGATTTAATTGAAAAAAACGGAACAGGAACATCTTTCGGGCTGGAATTATTACTTCAAAAACATAAAGGTAAATTTACAGGATGGATAGGTGCAACATTTTCAACATCTCAAAGAGAATTTATAAATTTAAATAATGGTGTAACTTTCCCTTTTAAATATGACAGCCCTGTTGATGTTGGTATTGCTCTGCAATATCACTTATTAAAAAGAATTACTGTATCGGCAACTTGGGCATATCATACAGGTTATCCGGTTACGCTTGCTACCGAAAGATATTTTATTGATGACAGAGAAGTTTTTGTATATGATGAAATTAATTCATACAGAATGAGAGATTTTCACAGACTTGATATCGGTTTCAATTTTAAAAAACAAAAAAAGTGGGGAGAAAGAATTTGGACGATTAGTTTTATAAATCTTTATAATAGACAAAATCCGTATTTTTATTATTATAAAAGGAAATTTAATCATTATACATATAGTTCTCAAACAGGTTTAACACATGAAATATCTCCCTTAAAGTTATACCAAATGAGTTTTTTTCCTTTTCTGCCTTCTTTCAGTTACAGTTTCTCGTTTTAGTTTATTGGGTTTAACAGATTTATAAATACAAAGCCTAATCCGGTGAATTATAAATACTGCTATAATAAACCCTTTGATGTTTTTTCTTCTTCTTGTTCAATATCTTTTTCCGTTTTGCGTATAGATTTTCCTTTATTTATTCGATAACTTATTTGAACCATAAATATATTTTTAAGAATATTGAGGTCTTCAATTTTTCTTTCATTATATGTGCTTGTTTCAATATATGAGCCTTGTTCATAATCTGCTCCAATATTTAAAGGCAATATATACAAAAACATCACGTTTAATTTTTTCTTAAAAAACGGTTGTTGAACCAATAATGCCCAAAAATCATTATTCCACATTTTATAACCTTGTGCTGTAATAACTTTTTTCAAATTATTTTGATAGATCAGCCCTGCTACAGTTCCGTGTTTTTGGTTCACATAAATCAATTGACTGTTCATTGTCCAATCATTGAGTTCATTTAAACTTCCCTCATATTCAATACTGCATTTATAAAAATCTGCATTTGATTGTAAAAAAAGATTCTTTCCGAAAGGTACAGTGAGACTTCCTTTTATACCGGAATGATTATATTCCCCGGCATTATCATAAGCATATTCAAAAATACCGTCATCTCTTAATGTTCCGATTTGAGTTATATAATTATTTGAAAAATGATAATAAGGTTCAATTGATGCTAAACCGGTCATAATATTAAATTTAATTGATGCCTTATGCATTACAGCCGGACTTAAATACGGATTACCCGTTTTTACACTTTCTTGATCTATCACATATGTAAAAGGATTTGCTTGATCAATAGTCGGATAATCACTTGACGATCTGTATTTCAGCCTGATATCCAGAACTTTAAGCGGTTTATATTTTATATCTGCATAAGGTTGGTAAATAAAGTAATTCGTTTTCAAATCATATGCTTCCGGTGAACTTGTCTCTGCTGCCCCTCCAAGTTTGAAACCTAACTTATCATTCAAATTCCATGAATAATACGCATAAAATTTATGTCGAATATCAGTATATTCAAAATCATTTACATCCTCCGGAGGTAATTCAAAATCTATATCATCAGGATTAAATGTATTAACAAGTTTCTTCATGGTATTTCCGTATCCTATTTGAACATTTGCTTTTTTACTGACAGTATGATTAAACTCTGAATAAAACTTCGTATATACTTTATCATTCGTTCCTGATTCTTTCCTTTCAATAAGTGCATTTTCAAAATACTCATTTGAATATTTATCGTAATAGTTTGAATACGTAAAATCAATATTCAATGAGTTTTTTTTATTTAACTTACCTACATAGAACAATGAATGATAATTACTTTTGCTTTCTGACTTATTTTTGTTCTCTATATCAAAGATATCAATCTCATTTCCGTCTTGAGTATATAAAACATTATATTTACTTATATTAATATTATCCCGAAAAATCAATCCCCTGAAATTACTTTCAAAACTTACTGTATGTTTTGGATTAACATAGTAATCGGCTCCGAGAGTAAAGTTATCCCTAAAATTATTTACCTGTAAATTAGGCATATCATCTTTTGACTCCTTGCTTATTGACAAACCGGAATCATATACCTTATTGCCGGATGATAACAAATCAATGTTTAAATAATCATTACTAATTTTTGAATATAAATTTACTTTATTATAAGTATAATTCAGAGTTGCAGAGAAACTGTTAACAGGGAAAAGATATTCAGCATTTTTATTATCTGTATCAATTAATAACTGATCGCTTAAATGTAATTCCGTACCTTTATAATTTTGCTTTAAAATAACATTTATTACTGCCGAATATCCTTCTAATGCATATCTTCCGCTCGGGTCACGAATAACTTCAATTTTTTTAAGCCTGTCGGGGGCAAGATTTTTAATATACTCTTGGTCTTTTTCTAAACCGTTTACTAAAATAATAATATTATCTTCTCCGTCAACCTTAATTGAATTATTATATCTGTCATAATCCACTCCTTTAACTTTTGATAAAACATCTTTTGTATCAGCTGCACCGGTTCTCATATCTTCAGTTAC
>JAUVIG010000513.1 GCA_030592825.1 Chlorobiota bacterium
AGAGTTAAAAAAAACATTTAAATTTGTTGTTTTAGAAAAAACAAATTTGAGCATAAATTATTATGAATATGAATATAAAGACCCGATTTGTTTAATAATCGGTTCTGAAAAAAAAGGTGTTTCAAATGAAATTATTAACTTAGCAGATGTCTCACTTCACTTAGAAATGAATGGTATAAATTCATCTGTAAATGTTGCTGCAGCTGCAAGTGTTATATTATATGATTTTTTAAATAAATATTGTTGATAATGGAAAACTTTATTGCTTATAATCCAACTGCAATACATTTCGGAAAAGATGTTATTAATGAAATAAGTAAGATTATTAAGTTATACGGAAATAAAGTGTTTTTAATATATGGTAAAGGATCTGTTGTGAAACACGGATATTATAATTTGATTGTTGAAAAATTGATAAAAGCCGGTATTGAAATTACAGAATATTCCGGAATAAAGCCAAACCCCGTTGAGACCGATGTTAGAGAAGCTGTTGAAGTCGGGATTAATAACAATGTTGAAATTGTGTTGGCACTGGGTGGCGGAAGTGTTATTGATTCTGCAAAAGCAATTGCTGTTTGTATTCCGGAAAATTTGGATGTATGGGATGTTGTGAAATCAAAAGTAGTTCCTCAAAAAGCATTGCCAATTTTTACAATATTGACATTAGCAGCAACAGGAACAGAAATGAATCCTTATGCCGTAATTCAAAATCATAAAACAAATGAGAAGATTGGTTTCGGATATGATCTTATGTATCCCAAACACTCATTTTTAGACCCGAAATTTACATACACCGTTCCGGAAAATTATACTGCATTCGGAATTGTTGATATAATTGCTCACGCATTTGAGAATTATTTCGGATATGGAGAATCGCCTTTGGCTGAAAGATTTGTTGCCTCAATTGTAAAAGAAAGTATACATTATGCTCCTCTTGTTCTGAAAGAACCGGACAACTACGATTACAGAGCAAATATTATGTTACAATCAACTTATGCTTTAAACGGCACAACAGTTATAGGCAAGGCAGGCGGAGATTGGGGTGTACACAATATAGGTCACATATTGTCATTATTGTATGATACACCACACGGAGCAAGTTTATCCGTTGCATATCCGGCTTGGTTGAAATTAATGAGCAATAAGATCCCTGAAAAAATAAAAAAACTTTCTGAACTAATTTTTAATACAGATGATATTGATACATTTATTAATAATCTTGAATTTTTTTTTCGTTCAATAAATGCACCGATCAATCTAATTGAAGCAGGTATAGGATATGACAAAAAAAATGAGATAATCAATTTAATGAAGAAAAATAAAGTATCCGGTTATAATTATTCATTTGATGATTATGAGAAATTGGTTGGATTGATGTATGGAAGTTAAAATTGTTCTCAAAAGTTTGACATTTCTTTAACATTATAACAACAGAATAATTCAACAAAGTAAATAAATGCAAGCATTTCTATACGAAACAGCAAAAGAAATTTTAGGCAAATATAAGTTGGATATACATTCATATTGCTTTGTGTTTCCTAATAAAAGAACAAATTTCTTTTTCCGCAAATATTATTCAGAACTTTACGGTGCATCTCATAAGGCACCTAAAATGCTTGAGATAAGAAGATTAATACATCAATTCACAAAATTAACTGATGTTGATGATTTGGCTGTTATATTTAAACTTTATAAGATATTTAAAAAAACAGATATAGAAAAGAAACATAATTTTGATCAATTTTATAAATTAGGAGAAATTATTTTGTCTGACTTCAATGAAATTGACAGTTGGTTAACAGACCCTATACAAATATTTAAGAATATCACAGATATTAAAGAAATTGAAACTCATTTTGATTGGTTAACTGAGGAGCAAAAGGATGTTTTGAAAAAATTTTGGATTAATTTTACTGTTGATGAGAAAAGTAAAGAAAAAAAAATGTTTTTGGAATTATGGAACATTCTGCCGAATGTTTACAAAGAACTGAAAGAACATTTATTAAAAAGAAAAATTGCATACACCGGATTACTTTACAGAATATTGTCAGATTTAATTGATCAAGATAAGCTTATTACAAATCAATACAAAAAGTATATCTTTATTGGGTTTAATGCCTTAAACAGTGCAGAACTAAAATTATTCAAACACTTGGATAAAGAGGGGCAAGCCGAATTTTATTGGGATACAGATAAATATTATCATCTTGACAATAAACAAGAAGCAGGTGATTTTTTGAGAAAAAACTTTTCTGCTCTTAATATTAACACCAAAAATATACCTGAAAACTTTTTGAAGTCCAAAGAAATCAATTTGACAGGCGTATCGTTAAATCTTGGTCAGGCAAAGATTCTTCCTGAAATTTTAAAGAAAATCAGAAAAGAAGAAATATCAGACAGAACAGCAATTATTTTGGCAGATGAACATATGCTTTTCCCTGTAATAAGTTCTTTGCCGGAATATGTTGATTTAATCAATGTAACTATGGGTTATCCCATGAAACTGACACCCGTTTTTCAGTTTATAAAACTATATTCTGATTTGCATGTTCAATCTAATAAAAATAAGAGCAATACATATTATTATAAGTATGTAATTAATCTGTTAAAGCATCCTTATGTTGCAGAAAACGACAAAGAACTTAATGAAAAAGTAATTAATGAGATTAATAAAAATAATTCTGTTTATATTCCTGCTAATTTATTCTCAAACAGAAAAAATAATTTTTATAAATTGCTGTTTTTAAAAATTCCTGAAAAAGATGCTTCAATAACCTTATTACAAACTTTATTGAATTTATTATTTATAATTTTTGATAAAACAAAAGATGAAGAAGGTAATACAGTTAAAAATCTAAAAAATGAATATATCCACAGAGCTTATACAAAAACGAAAAGATTAAAAGAACTTCTTTTGGAAAATGATGTTGAGACAGGATTAAAATTAACTGCGGATATTTTGATGCAAATAATGAGAACCGATCAAATTTCTTTTGAAGGTGATGCAGTGGAAGGTCTCCAATTAATGGGTTTGATGGAATCTCGAAAC
>JAUVIG010000388.1 GCA_030592825.1 Chlorobiota bacterium
AAATTTGCACATGATTTATATAAAAAAATGAATTTTTTGCATATGAAATAATTTATATCTAAAATTGTCGTATATTTATATGAACATATAGTTCTTTTTTGTTCATACAATTGTCAACTTCATCGTCATGGTTATATCCGGGAATATAAACGCAGTGTTTTTATATCAAAAAAGAGAGCCAATAGTTTTTGTAATTAAGTTTCCTTTAAAAGTTAAAGATTTTTTTAAGACTATATTAGGTTTATTCGGATTAGTAATTATCTTCATTCCTTTATATTATACTTTATTATTACCGATTTCCTTAATTTTATATTCTTTTCTTTATAATAAAATCAAAGATTACAGCGAAGCAGTTAACTTGTTTAAGTCTTTAAAAGATAATGAAAAGGAAAAAGTTTTAGGAGATTTTAAACAGATTAATAAAGGTTTTTCTGTAATTGCAAAAGAATTTAAACATAATCGCTATAGAATCTATTGGACTGCACCTTTATATAAATCTTTCAAAAAAATTAAGACTGTTTTCACTGAAATTGAAGATGAATTACTTACTCTTAATTCTACAGGCACTTTCAACGTACCGGATGTTTCGGATTCTGAAATGATCTCATATTTGTCTAATAAAAGAGCAGCCTACAATAATGTTGTCAAAAAAGAATTATTTTAGATGAATTTCCGCCAAAGAGATATTGTACTTTTAGATTTCCAATTGCCGAAACAAGAGGTTGAAGAGCATCCGTGGATTATTATATCAAATAACGATATACATGATAGTGAAGATTACTTTATTGCCGTAATGATGAGCGGGAGAAAAAAAGACGATTTTTTTTCTTTTTGGATTGAAGACGAAATGTTAACAGTTCCGCCAAAAAAGAAGTCTCAAATAAGGTGTAATATCATAAATCTCTTTAATAAATTTGAACTTAAAGGAAAGGCAATATCAAGAATAAAGGAGATGCATTTCGATAAGCTGATAAATCATATTTTCAACTTTACTTTTTCAACAGATTAAAATCCCGGATAAACTCCAAGTTTTTTATTGTATAATGGTTTTAAGTTTACCTTGCAGGTGTTTCCAAAACAAAAAGAGACAGGCTAAAGGACTGTCTCTGAAGAATACATCTTTCTATTTCCGTTCAAACAAATCCATTAACTTTCTGAACAAACTAAATATCAACATCAAATAAATAATTAAGGATGTAAACCAAATGAAGATTATGTTAAACCAAACTGTATCAAATGTTTTATTGCCTATTCTTTTTACAGGTGAGTAGAAATGTGCTCTTCCGTTAACAGATTCGGGTATTTTAAAAATTGGGTCAATTATCTGTACCAAACCTTCTCCTTCTTCTTTTATTGCATCAAATTCACCTTTGTTTTTCAAAATTTCTTCCAATTGTTTATTGTGGTTATTAATCTTTAGCTGATAAACTCCTTCAATGCCTCCGTATTTATCTGTCAGATAATGTGATACAGAATCATATTTTAAATTCAATTTGTATTGTTCGGCTCTGTAATATTTTGATAAATCATTGAAATAATTTTGAAGTTTTTCTTTACCCTCGTTGTTAAATCTATTAGGGTTTAAATAATATCTTGTATCAAATTTTATATCAGTTTGTTTATTGAGCTTATAGATTTCATTTTTTAAAATACTAACATATCTTAAAGCTCTATCATCATTTATATTATTATTAAAATTATCAGATATTCTGTTTGAATATTTCTCAAGTTCCGGACTTAAATATGATACTTTATAATTATTTCTGCTCTTTTCTGATTCAACTTCAAAATAACTTTTCTCATAATTATTGTTTTTAAACTGGGCAACAGCTAATGCTTCGTAGGCCCAACGGGATGTCATCAAATCTCCGATAACAGGCACAACTTTATAAGATGTAAAGTTTTTATGTAATTTTGTAAAGTCAACAATAACCCCACTAAACAACAATTGAGGTACAAGTATAAACGGGATAATAATATATATTGTTACAACCGAATCAAATGCTGATGAAATATTTAAGCCCAAAATGTTTGCAAATGCTGCTGCTGAAAACAGTATCAACCAATAAGTAAGTGTCATTCCTTGAATTCCTAATATCCAATTACCGACCAGAATAAATGAAAGTGTTTGAACAGCGGAAATTACAAGTAATACAAAGATTTTTGAATTCAAATAGCTGAATTTACTTAAATGTAAGAACTTTTCACGTTTTAATATTCTTCTGTCTTTTATGATTTCTTCAGCACTAAGTGTCATCCCGAAAAACAAAGCAACAGTTACTGCCATAAATAAGTATGCAGTAAGATTAACATTTTCAGCAAAGATATATGCATCCGGATCGGCATCGGTGCCGCTTATGTATTTTGTAAAATAACCCAGAATAACAGCAAGTAAAGGAGCTTCAAGAAATGTAATCAGTAAATATTGTTTGTTGGTAAGTTTTGCCTTGATATTTCGTATTGTAAATATCAAGAACTGCCTGAATCTTGACGGTGTTTTAAAGTAATTATCAGGTAATTTTGATTTTTTTATATCATCTTCAGGAACTTCTTCTTTTTGTTTAATTTCATTTTTATATTTTGAATACCACTCTTTAGGACTAACTTTACGTTCCTTTGTAAATTTCCCGAATTCATCAACCATTTTTGCTTCGAGAATTTGCAATGGTTGTTCGGCATTTACGTTACCGCAAGTCGAGCATCCGCTTTCATCCGGATTTACAAAATTTGCTGATTTTTTAAAGTAAGTAACAGCATCAACAGGATTTCCGTAATAAACAGGATGTCCGCCTTTATCCATCATTAAAAGGCTGTCAAATAATTTGTAAATATCGGAAGACGGTTGATGAATATTTACAATTACTAATTTTCCTTTTATTGCTTGCTCCTTTAACAAATTCATAACCATATCTGAATCCATTGAGGATAAACCTGATGTCGGCTCATCTACAATTAAAACAGAAGGTTCTCTTATTAATTCTAAAGCAATATTTAATCTTTTTCTTTGTCCGCCGCTGATAAACTTATTAATTGGGCTGCCGACCGTTAAATCTTTTGTTGCTGTCAGGTCAAGATCGTTTAATATTTTATTAACAACTGTTTTTATTTGTTCCTCATTAAAATTACTAAAGCAAAGTTTTGCATTATAATAGAGGTTTTGGTGTACTGTTAATTCTTCAATCAGTAAATCATCTTGCGGAACAAAACCAATAACACCGCTTAGCTGTTCTTTATCTTTATGAATATCATATCCGTTAATAGTAATCTTACCGCCGTGAAGCGGGTAGTTACCGTTAAATACATTTAATAATGTTGATTTTCCTACACCGCTTCCGCCCATAATACCAATCAAGCGGCCGGATTCTTCAACAAAATTAAACTTATGAATACCGTTTTCTGAATTTTTATAGTAAAACTCAATATTTTCTGCTCTGAAATATATTTTTGCTTCATCATCTGAATGAATGAATTTTCCGGCAATATCACTAAAATAGATTGATTTTATTTTCGGACTTTTAATTACGGCTCCGTTATCAAATACATACATATGTTTCGGTATAATGTTTTGACTGTTTAAGAATAAACTGTCATTACCGATGTATCTTAAAATAAGAGTATTCGTGCTTTCATTATGTAAGATACTAATTTCACCGGAAATAATACTGTGAATATGTTTAACAGAACTGTCCGAAATATTCTTTTTTTTACTTATTATCAATAACTTATCGTTATATATACTTTTATCATCAGTTCCTGAATTTAATTCAAAAAGTTGCTTAAATTCTTCTTCCGGTATATTAAAGATATTAGAAACGGTTTTTACAAAGTCCAGTTCTTTTTCTGTAATAATCCCGTTCTCATTAACAAATTCAAGTAACCTGATCAAAACAACTACTTTTTCTTTTTGATGTAGTTGTTCATTTATCTCACTGCAAATCTTAAGAACTTTAACAGAATTTAAAGATGTTTGTTTTTGTACTTTTCTGCTGTCATCCTTTTTTACATGATGATGAACTTTAACATATTCATTAAATAAATTCAGATATATATCTGTATGTTCTTTATTAAGCATAGCTGCCAGATACGATTTTACAACTTTTCCTGCTTCATCAGATACATCACTGCC
>JAUVIG010000477.1 GCA_030592825.1 Chlorobiota bacterium
GTAATTGGCCTGAAAGAGGAACAGGATACAACCATTATGACGGAAGCGACTGGGGTAGTGAGCCTACTGCAAGAATTGAAGCTCAAAGAACAGGTTGGCCTACAATTAACAAAACTCTTGACGGACAAGAACATGTTATTGCACATATTGGTTTATTTCATAACCAAAGGGCATACGGCACAGGTACATGGACACAGCAAACTATTGCAAACGGTGATATTACTTGGCCCAGACTTGCTGTTGTAGAAGATACAATGCATTTAATAGGTTATGATCCTGATAATTACCATTTTTATTATTTCAGATCTCAAGATGCAGGTGCAACTTGGGCTGATATTTCTATATCTTGTGATTGTAATTCATTAGGCGGTGATTCTTATTCAATATATGCAAGAGGATTAGTTGTTGTAATTGCACAATTTCCGAGTTTTGGTGATATCGCAATTTTTAAATCTGAAAACGGCGGTGATACATGGACCAAGAAAGTAATAAATGATTTTCCTGATGATGCTTTTAATGCCTATTCTTCTGCATCTGCTTTTGATTATGATACTGACGGAACACCTGATACTGTATTTACTTCAGATAATGCAGGTACAGTAATAATTGATAAAAATGATAAAGTTCATGTGTTTTACGGAACAATGAGATACGTTGATTCTCCCGGAGCAGGTGAATCTTTTTCTTGGTTTCCTTATGCAAGTGATGGTATTTACTATTGGAACGAAGATATGGAAGAAGGAGATTATAATGATGAACCTGTTAATAACAGTCGATTATATTACAACCATCATTCTACATTTATTGTTGATCTTATTGACCTTAATGATAACGGTGAATGGGATGTTGATATAGAAGATGGCGAATGGGCTTATGGTATGTACGGTGTAGGTACATCTTGTTTTCCGAGTGTAGGATATAACGAAACTGACGATATTTTGTATTTAACATATTCTACAATTATGGAAGGTTCTAATTATAAACGTCCTCCGATTGCTGGAGGTCAATATGCGCAATATTTCAGACATTTATGGACAACTGCACGTAGGGCTTCAGACGGTTTTTGGGCTGAACATTTTTGTATAACAGATAATGTTGGAGTTGGCGAAGTTCACCAAAGTGAAAACGTATTTGGTGCTACTGCTACTGTTGTTAATGATAATGTTCATGTTATGTACCAGTATGATAATGAACCCGGATGTTACTTAAAAGAAGATGATGATGGTGAAGAGATAACCCTTAACTACATGCTGTATAAAACTATTGCAACAACAGAATACGGTAATTGGACTCAGGTAGGTGTAAATACTGTAAACAAAGAATTGAATGTTACTGTATATCCTAATCCTGCTGATGCTTACTTTATTATTCAAGCAGAAAATATTAAATATGTTGAGGTTTTTAATATTGTAGGAGCAAAAGTTTTAAGTATTAATGCATCAGGTAATAATGTACGTGCAGATGTTTCAAAATTAAAATCAGGCTCATACATTGTAAAAATTTATACTGAAGAAGGTATAACTTCTAAAAAAGTTCAATTAAATAAATAATTCTAATTTCATAATAAAAATAAAAGCCTCAAATGAGGCTTTTATTTTTATTATGAAAATTATATAATATATCATGCAACTATTTCACTTTTTTTTATCTTATTAAGTCTAACTTTAAAATAATAAAATTATGAAATTTAAAAATTTTAGTTACCTTATATTTTGTTTAATATTACTTACTAATACAAGTTTATTTGCGGAAATTGTTGATACAGAAGAAGCTGAACTTGTAGCAAGGAACATATTTTATGAAAGATCCGGAATTCCAACTGATCTTATTAGTTTTTCAGAAGTATTTGTTCACAGATTAAATAATGAACCTGTTTATTATATATTCAATATTGAAAATAATAATGGTTTTATTGTTATTTCGGCAGAAGATACATTTTATCCCTTAATTGCATATTCATTAAATGGAAATTTTTTTACAGAAAATCAACCTGATAATGTTTTTAATTGGATGAAAAACTATGAAGACAATATAAATTATTTAAGAAAAAATAAAATTTCCCAATCAAGTGAAATTTTTAATAAATGGAAAAAGTATAGTACCGGCGAAATTAACTATTCCTGTTCAGATGGTATAAAATCTGTAGATCCGTTAACTGGAGATATTCTGTGGAATCAAGGTGGGGGGTGGAATGATTTTTGCCCTGATGATGCTCCTGTTGGATGTGTTGCTACAGCCATGGCAATTATTATGAAATACTGGCAATATCCGTTACATGGAGAAGGCAGTAACACATATACTGATAATCACGGAAGCAATACAGGATCCCATACAGCTGACTTCGGAAATTCTACATATTTTTGGAATTTAATGCCGAATACAGTAGGTAATTATTATTCCGCACAATTATCATATCATTGCGGAATTGCTGTTGAAATGAATTATGAAGAAGGTGGATCCGGTGCATATTCTGAAGATGTACCTTATGCAATGAATTATTATTTTGATTATACAGGAGCTGATTATGAATCAAGATCAAGTCATACAACTTCTGAATGGATTGCTTTATTGAAGGATAATTTAGATAATAATAAGCCTGTGTATTATAGCGGAAGAGATGTTGATAACGGAGGACATGCTTTTGTTTGTGACGGTTATAACAATAGTGACGAGTTCCATTTTAATTTTGGCTGGGGAGGAAGTAATAACGGGTATTATTCTTTGACTGATGTTGGTGGTTTTTATATCAGTCAAGCATGTGTAAGAAATATTACACCCGGAAATAATTCTTATTTACCTGAACCCGAAAGTTTAACAGCAGATATAGACTTAAACTATCCTGATGATTTTATTATAAATATTGAATGGGAAAGCCCTGCTGATAAATCAATTACCGGATACAAGTTATTCAGAGATCTTGAAGTAATTGAGGAATTGTCAACAAGTGAATTATCATATATTGATAATACTGTTGATCCCGGATATCACGTATATACTATTCAAGCAATATATGACGAAGGAGAATCTTTGGGAGCAGGAGACGATGTTAATGATCGTTTTGTAATTACATTCCGATTAATTGATCCGGAAACCGGTAATGCTATTAATTTAGCTCAAGTTAATTTTAATAATGAAGATCAAGGTACCGGATATTCAGGAAATGCAATATTTTATGATGTGCCGTATGGTTCTCATAAACCATATTATGCTGTTGCAACAGGATTTCCTAACACTTCTGGATATATAAATGTAAACCACGAAGAAACATACGATATTCTGATGAATGGTGAAACAATTAATGTCCGGGGTTTCGAAAATAATATAAGTATTTATCCAAATCCTGTAAACAATTTTTTAATAATTGATTTTGATTTTTTTAACGAAA
>JAUVIG010000343.1 GCA_030592825.1 Chlorobiota bacterium
AAAAACAGGCATAAGTGCTATTATAGTAAAAGGTCATTCAGCGTACTTATTGATACAATTTTTGAAGACACACTTTTACCATAATCAAATTGGTTTATTGCAATCGGTTTAATGCTTAACAGTAAATCCGGTATTGCTTCAAAAGAAATTCAGCGTAATATCGGCGTAACCTAGTTATTTTTATTTAATTTTGTTTTTTTCGGGTTTCAGTCATCAGCCCGCTGCCGGCAGATGACAGTTTTCATGTACAACTTTTTAATTTTCTTTGTTATTTATCTTTCTCTTTAATAATACCGGGTATATGAAAAAATACCATATTATAAATATAAAAGAAACGGCAATTATTCCAATTCTTATTGCCGGATGCCATTCTGTATGTCGTGTTATAAAACCCTCAAGAAAAGCTGCAATAATTATAAAAGGGATTAATGCAATAACTATTTTTGTGCTGCTTCTTGCTCCCTTAATAAAAGATATTTTTCTTGAATATGTTCCGGGAAATAAAATGCTGTTTCCTAACATTATACCGGCACCACCGGCAACCACTAAGGTAAAAATCTCAATTGTACCGTGTATCCATATAGTAGTAACAGATTCATACAAAACATTGTATTCATAAAACAGGTATTGAAAAGTTCCTATCATTATACCATGCCTGATAATAATATAAATACTTCCGAGTGATATAAATAATCCCAACAAATAAACAATCATCATAACTTTAATGTTATTCCATGCAATGTAAACAAACATCCACAAACTGTCACTATCTTTATATACACCCATCGGATCGCCCTTTTCGATATTGTCAATTGTCATATTTACATAGCTGTCGCCAAGTATTATTCTTGAATATTCTGCATCGTTTGCTGAAGATATTATTCCTATTAAAAATGTTACAATAAAAATTAAAAATGAATATAAAATATACTTATGAATACCCAACATTTCAGCAGGGATTTCATACTTCCAAAAATTTGAAAATCTGTTTTGGTCTTCCTTCTTGGTTTTGTATATCGCTTGATGAATCTTTGTTGCAAGGGAATTTAAATATTTCTCTGTTTCGCTTCCGGGGAAATATGTTTGAGCATATGAAAGATCGTCTGTTATTTTTATATATATTTCTGCAACATAATCAGGATCCTTCTTTTCTTTAGATAAAATAATCTTTTCCAGATTTTTCCATCTTTCTGCATTTTCATTTAAAAATACGATTTCTTTCATCTTTTAATTGCTGTTTATTTGACTCCTTAAATCCGCAAGTATTCACCTAACAAACTGATAGTCATCGGATGAATGATGTTATAAAAGTGAAATAAAACAGGTATTATATTACTGTTTATTAACCGACTCATCCGATAACTTACAGATATATTTTAGTAATTTACAAATCTACAAAAAACAGACAAAATTTTATTATTTTTGTCGAGATTATTATGAACAGAATCATTAAAAGAATAAAATGCAAAATATAGGTGTTGAAACAAGCCAAAATGTTATAATAAGACAAGAAGTTGCCAATGTAGGGGAGCGTATAGCTGCTCAACTATTGGACTATGTTATAATGTTTTCCTATTTTGTTATTTTGTCAACCATTGCAGAAAAATTATTAAGTTTTTCTGACAGAGAAGTTTTTTCTATAATTACTTTGATACCCGTATTTTTTTACAGTGTTCTTTCCGAAACGTTTATGCAAGGACAAAGCTTGGGTAAAAAAGCGCTTAAGATTAAAGTTATAAAAGCTGACGGGTCACAAGCATCCATCGGAAGTTATATCGTTCGTTGGCTATTCAGATTAATTGATGTGAATATTTTTTACGGTTTAACTGCAATAATTATCATAGCCGTAAACGGAAAAGGTCAAAGATTAGGAGATATTGTTGCAAAAACATCAGTTATCAGTTTAAAACGAACTAAAAAAATTGAAGATACAATTTATATTGATATCCCTAAAGATTATACCTTAATTTATCCTGAAGTTGAAGTTCTTAATGATGCTGATATTAAGACAATTAAAGATGTTGTTAAACAACACAAAAAGGATGTTACCGGTCCTGTCGGTATTTCTATGTTAAAAAAGACAGTTGAAGCAGTAAAGAAAAAAACCGGTATTGTTACAACAGAGGTACCCTTAAAATTTTTAGAAAATCTTCTGAAAGATTATAATCATATTCATAAAAATAATAATAAGGTTTAGTCTGATTTTTTGATTAATGGTTTGTAAATACTATTAATTTAGTTCAAGAGCATTGATTTTCTTTCTTTTTATTTTATAAGCAATAATCGGAATAATTATCCAAGGAATAAAATAAAAAATTGTAAGATACCAATAATCAAAAAAGAAAAACAATCCTTTTTTTAAATGAAACGCAATATAGATTACATCATAAATAACAAGAGGTATTGAAGCGTAGAAAGCCGCAAATAATGACGCTCGGATATAATGGTGTCCGATAACGCTTTGAAGAAGATAATAACTCAAAGGAATAAGTAAAATTGCCGGAATAATATCTACTATTATTAATGTTTGTAAAGCCGGCCAAGTTTGAAAGTATTCTGTCGATAAACTTCCTAATAAAAAGAAAATCCATAATGTAGTTGAAAGACTAAAAAGCAAAATCTGGTATTTTATTTCAATTTTAAACATCATTTATTTTCAATTTACGTAATTAATTTAAATTAATCCAAATGAAATTGCAATAAAGGAGGGTCCGTTTAATCCTCCGTGCATTATTACTCCTGTCCATGAGTTTTTAGTTCTTTGAACAACATAAGATTGAATAAAAATCAACGGGATTAAGGTAATTAATAATTGCCACCCAAATGCAATATGAAATAATCCCCAACCAAAACCGTGTATCATCCATGCATATTTTCCAAATGCTTTTTCTTGTCGAGGAAGCATTATCCCTCTCCAAAGTATCTCTTCCCCAAGAATGTTCAATATCCAATATGGAAACCAAATAAGAAGCAGCCAATATCGCCCTTTTGTCAGAGGTTCAAATGACATAAATGCCGGAGAATGATCAAATTTACCAATAACAAGCTCTAATCCCTTCATTATTATTACGCTGATAATACCAACAAGTATTAATCCTCCAATACTCCAAAGTATATCTTTCTTGGTTATTTTACGAAATCTTAATCGCTGAATCCAAGTGTTTTTTGAAATTTTGAATCCCTCAAATTTTAATATAATAATTGCTGTAATAATCAAAGGGAAAAAAACTCCTGATGCAGCAACAATAAACCAAAACAATATTGTTTCCTGACCTGTTACCTCACAAAGATACGGTATCAAGTACTTGGTTAAAAAAAACATTAAAAGTGCAGCAGGTATGTAAATCGCAAATGACGATATTAATCCAAGTTTTTTTAATCCGTTTTCTTTATTCATTACACTGTTTCATTTATTCATTGTTTAATCCCGTCTATATACTTAATTATTTTTTCAATTTTCCCTTCTTTTGTCCAATAAGTCCATATACCATCTTTTAATCTATACTTAAAGTGTCCTTCTGCTTTTATATTTCCGGTATCATAATATTCCAAATATTTGCCGTCAATAATTTCAGGGTCAAGGCTTGAAAAATATGCTGTTCCCTGTAAAGTATCATTCATGAAATAATCTTTCATTATATAATGATTGGAGATACTGTCTTTTTCTATTCTTCTGTAATATTTTGCCTTACGTAGTTTTGTTGTAATATTCCATTTATTATCAATTAATATTTTCTCATCTTTTTTTGTCAGATAATTATCATCATGTATTTCAGCATCCTTTTTATTTTTTAGCGTTGGTTTGACTATATCTGATAAAAAGTATGAATGCTTTCCTCTTTTTAATTCTTCGTGTATGTTGATTTTATTAATTTGAGAAAAATCACCATTAATACTTATATAAATATCTCCTGAATTTAAATCAGAAACGGTTGAATATATTGTCTTTGCAAAAATATTATTTTGATGAGTAGTATTAAGAATTGAAAAGCAATTTTCAACAGTTAATTCCTGTTTTGTTAATAACTTTTTTACTTTCTTAAATCTTCTGCTGCCAATGTTATACCAATGAAAATTTTCCGCATTTTCTATACATGAAATTCTGAAGTTTGTACATACTTGATAATCATTTAGCTTTCTCGTAACTGTTAATTTATTGTTATGACAGGTAATTATGGCGCTTTCTCCGGTTTTATCAACAACAATAATTTGTGAAAGTCGAAATCCTTCCCAGTAATATTTTTTAAAAAGCTTTATTACTTCATCTACTGTGGAGCATTCTTCTAATATTTTGTATAGAATATTACCTCCAATATCTAATTTATTACTGTCATTTGTAATATCGACATACGGATAAGCCCTTAAACCATCCCAGAATAAACCCTTTTCATTAATACCTGCTTGTAATGAACCGTCATAACCAAACAGAGCGTGTCCATATCTGCCGTTTTTAGCAGGGATAAACCAAATCTGTGAATTTCTTTTTTTATAGTCTTCATTACTTCCAACTAAAGTCCTTTTGCTGTT
>JAUVIG010000474.1 GCA_030592825.1 Chlorobiota bacterium
CCGTCTGCATACCAATAACGCATGTCATTAACAGTTCCGAATTGTGCTGTAACACTTACTTCAAAAGCAGGTGTAAAAGCAGCCGTAATCATCCCTTTAAAACCTTTTCCAAATACAGGATCATTTTTGTAAATAATTAAGGTTCCCTGAAGAGAAAATGAACCTGCATCAATATCAATATTAATATCATCTAAAAGCATTTCCCGATATTGCCACCTTGTTCTGCCGTTTACTTCTACAAAATCTCCCCAAAATGTGAAACCTACATCAGCAGAGAAACCACTGTCTTCATCACCGACAAAGTTTACGGCAAGGTTAAACCCCAATCCAACAGATTGTTCCTCTTTAGTAAATAAAACATTATGAATTGTAACAGGAAAATTCGACATCTTATTTTGATTAGAACCCGTAAGAGCAACCGAATAAATATCCAAATAAGGTTGTTGATTTTGCAATGTCAATTGCTGAAATTCCAGTCCTGCAATTTGAACAGAACCGTCACCGCCTTTTGTAATTGACAATTCTCCGTTTAATACAGCTGATGCAACAAATTCATTATTTTGTTTATTTATATTTACATAAGAATTACTGTAAATTGATAATTTTGCTGCCCAAAGCGGTACATCCAGAGTATCAGTCAGGGTTACATTCAGGAAATAATCACCGCTGTTATCAATAAATCCTCTGTAATGCAGGGAGTTATCTTCATCAGAAATCGGAATTACAATATCACCGGCAAGGGTAACATCTTCCAATTGATTAGTATATAAACTGACAGACAAAGTATCAAGAGAAAATGCCCAACCACCTGCATCACCATTATCAAGTGTTAAAATATGAAATGCGGAAAGTTGTCCGGTAACTCCTTGTTCGTCAATTAACATATTATCTGCAGAAATTGTAATTCGTTCGTTTGAATTTTTATTTTTAAATTCGGGCGGCAGTTTTATTTGCATTTGCTTCAAAAAAAAACCTTCCCACATAGGGCTGTTTGGTTCGGGCATTGAGGGTGTCATGTAACCTGCAGGAAAAACTGTATATGGTGAATTTTCAAGTTCACTGAAATCGAATACTGCATGCGATATATAAAAACCGAAACCGTTTAATTTAGTGAACTGAAAAGGAGGCAAATTAATGTCAATCAATAATTCATCCCATGATTGAATTTGAGTTATAAATTCTGTTGTTACTTGTTGTCCTGTTGTGTCAATTGTACCGTCGGGATTTTCAGGTACAAGAAATTCTCTGCTGAATTCTACTTCGCAATCGATTCCGAGTTCTTGAAAACCGTTGCAATCCCATTCTACATAAGTAAGTTGTCTGTCTGCCTTAATTGAAAAAGTTGTTGAATCTGCAATATCAATATTAATATCTCTGAGTAATACTAATTTTGCATCTCCCGTAAATCCGCCGGTAGTAAATTGTGCATTTGAAACTTTAAATTCCAAAGTATCGCCTGTTTTAGGAACTCCCACAACAGCAAAAGCTGTTAAAAACCCTCCATCCCTTGTAAATGAAACTCTGTCGAGAACGACAATTTGCTTTTCCACGCCAATTGTTTTGCACAGACCAAAGGGAAGCAGTGTAGGTATGGCATTATCAATCATGTCGGAAAGGTTTCCGTTTTCAGTTACATTTTTGTGTATTGAATGTGCGATTGCTATGTCTAATGTTGTATCATTCGTGTGAAAATAGTTTGCAGCTTGAACTATTTGTATTGAAAATACAATAAGTATAAAAAATATGCTTACTTTAAGAAACTGTCTTTTCATATAAATGAATATTTAACAATTTAGTGTGAAGTGCAAATATACTTTTTTAAATGAATTTCGGAAATTTTTTTGATTAGTTACATAATCTTAATATCAAAATCATTTGAAAAGAACTTTCAGCTTACCTTATAGAGCTATGTTTCGGAAAGGATTTGGAAAGTTAGAGCATTACAAATTTTATTAAATCACCCTGTTTTAATTCATTTTCAATATCTGAAAGTCGTATTATAAACATACATTTATTTAACAAATAAATCTTATAATTTTCAATTTCCCAATGCAAATATTATATTAGCCGCATATAACACAAACAGATGAATACTTTTGAAAACTTAAATCTGTCAAAACAATTACTTAATGCAATTGGGGATTTGGGATTTGACAAACCGACACCGGTACAAAAAGAAGCTTTTCCTGTTATTCGCTCAGGTAAAAATGTAGTAGGAATATCACAAACAGGTACAGGGAAAACGCTTGCTTATATGCTTCCTGTATTACAGGATTTAAAATTTTCAAAGCAAGTTACTCCAAGGGTGTTAATATTAGTTCCTACACGAGAATTAGTATTGCAAGTTGCAGAGCAAATCGAAAGTTTTGCTGTGTATATTAATCTTCGTGTACTTGGTGTGTACGGCGGAACAAATATTAATACACAAAAGAGAGCTGTTGCTCAAGGCATTGATATTCTTGTTGCAACACCGGGGCGATTATATGATCTAACTGTCAGCGGAGTATTAAAATTAAAAGCAATTAATAAATTAGTTATTGATGAGGTAGATGTAATGTTGGATCTTGGTTTTCGATATCAATTAACTAATATTTTCGGACTTTTGCCGAAACGAAGACAAAACATTATGTTTTCAGCTACAATGACAGAGGAGATTGATACACTGATTAATGATTTTTTTATTGCTCCTGCAAAAATTTCAATTGCTGTAAGTGGTACACCTCTTGATAATATTGCACAACAATGTTATCATGTGCCCAATTTCTACACTAAGGTTAATTTGTTGTCTTATCTGTTAGAAGATAAAAATGAATACCGTAAAGTTTTGGTCTTCACGTATAGTAAGAAAAATGCTGACAGCTTATTCGAAATATTAGAAAGCAGATACGGGTCAGAAACGGGAGTAATGCATTCTAATAAATCACAAAATTACAGGATAAGATTAGTTGAAGAATTTGATAAAGGAATAAGGCGAATATTAATAGCAACGGATGTTATGGCTCGCGGATTGGATCTGGGGAAAATCACTGATGTTATTAATTTTGATACGCCTAATTTTCCGGAAAATTACATGCATCGTATCGGAAGGACCGGCAGAGCAGAACAGCAAGGTAAATCTATCCTGTTTTATACCCAAAAAGAAGAAAAGGCGAAAATTGCGATAGAGACATTGATGTCATACAAAATACCGATTATTGATATTCCTGTTGAAGTAGAAATTTCAAAAGAATTAACAGCAGAAGAGCGTCCTGTAATTCAAGGAAAAAATAATCCTCATCGTATTTCAGATAAAGATGTGCGAGGACCTGCTTTTCACGAAAAGAAAGAAAAAAACAAAAAAACCAATCAAGGAGGATCGTATTTAAGGAAAATGAAAAAATATAAAAAACCAAAAACAAGAGG
>JAUVIG010000153.1 GCA_030592825.1 Chlorobiota bacterium
AAAAAACAGATAATTATTCATATTGGTTTTTATTTATGCATTGAAGCATTTAATCATTGAAGCATTACTTATGAATGTTTCATTAAAATAACATTAGAACCATCCCATTACAAATTTTCTCTCTTATGCTTCCATCGTTTATGAGACCACAGCCAGTTTACAGGTTTGCGAATAATAATTTCTTCTAAAATTTTTTGAAATATCTTCGTAATTTCACATTCAGAAGTTTCTCTCGGCTTATCAATTACAGGCAGCATTTCAACTTCATAAAAACCTCTTTTTACCCTTTGAACATCTCCGTAAATAATCGGCAAATTATATAGTTTGGCGTAGTTTTCCGCTCCGTGCAAGCATGCAGTATCTTGATTCAAAAATTTAATCCAATGAGCTTTTTTAAGATTTGACGGACTTTGATCGGATACCATCATTTGCATCGGCGGTTTTTCAAAGTTTTTTTGAAAATGCCTGTAAGTTTCCTTAATAGGCACCAAATTCATTCCCCATGCTGCTCGCGATTTACGAATGTATTTATCTATAAATTTATTTGATAAAGGTTTATAAAAACCGTATGACTCATGAGAAAACTGCAAACTGAAACACAAAGCACCCCATTCCCAATTTGCATAATGACTTCCAATCGCAATAACTCCCGTAGCTTTTTCAAAATATTTATGCTCAAATTCAAGGTTTATTACTTTATATCTTTTCAGAAGCTGCTTTTTACTCATTGATAATCCTTTAATACTTTCAACTGTTATATCACTTAAATTTGTATAAAATGCTTTTGCAATTTTATGAATTTCTTTCTCCGGTTTTTTCGGAAAGGAATTTTTTAAATTTTTATAAACAACTTTTTTTCTGTATCCGAAAACATGAAATAAGAAGAAATACAGGATATCTGAATAGATATACAAAACCAAAAAAGGAATTAAATAAAAAAGATAAACCAAAATCCTAAAAAACATATAACCTATAAACTGCATAATAGAAATTAGAAGTTAGATATTAGAAGTTAGATATTAGAAGTTAGATATTAGAAGTTAGATAAAAGATCGTAGGTTTTATATTTATAATCTGCCGAAAATATAAACTATTTACACTTCAAATCTTTGATAATATCTATAAGTTCAAAAATCTAATTTCTAAATTATAAAATTCCAAAGATAAAATTTTTAAATCTTATATTGAAAGTAATAAATAATATTTGTATAACTTTGCTCATAAATCTTATTAAAATGAAAAAAATTATATCATTAATACTTATACTTTTAGTTTCAGCAGGTATCTACTCACAAAGCCAAATTCCTAACGGTAATTTTGAAAATTGGTCTGATAATTATAATGCAATTGATTGGAATTCAATTAATTTTGGTTTTCCCTTAAATATTCACTCTGCTCAACAGTCAACAGATTCATATCAAGGTGTTTATGCCGTAAACTTAACAACTGAATCAACAGTTTTGGGAATGATTTCCGGTTTAATAACTCTTGGCGAAATTGATTATGATAATTATACCATAACAGGCGGTATTCCGTTCATTGACAGGCCGAACGGATTGAGTTATTTTTTTAAATACTCGCCGGTAAATAATGATACAGCCTTTATGATTAGTATTCTTACAAAATGGAATGAAACAAACCAAGAAGCAGATACAATAGGAATGACTGCCTATTTTACGGCTGATCTGATTGACGAATATACACAAGTTGCTGTACCGTACATTTATTATTCAGAAGATAATCCTGACACATTAAATATCATTTTTACATCTTCAGGATTTGAGGGAAATGCCGGCAGCACTCATATTATTGACAGTGTTGCATGCATATACGGAGATGTGGTTTCACCCACAATTTGTTTTCCTGCATCTGACACAACTTCAAGTCAATTTACCGGAAATTGGTTAGATGTTCCAAATGCAACATCATACAGTTTGGATGTTTCAGAAGTAAGTAATTTCAGTTCATTTGTTTCAGGATATGAAAATCTTGATATCGGTACAGATACTTTTTATACAGTTGATATTACTCCGGGAATTTATTATTACAGAGTGAGGGTACACTATGACACAGAAGTAAGTATTAATTCAAACACAATACCTGTTCCTGCCCCCACTGAATGTACAGATGCAACAGATATTACAACTAATTCGTTTACAGCAAATTGGCAACCGGCAAATAATGCAACAAGTTATTTTATTGATGTTTCAACTGATGAGAATTTTGAAACTTATGTTGCACCTTATGAGAATTATTCTGCAGGAAATAATACAAATACAGTAATTTCAGATTTAGATAATAATACAGAATACTACTGTCGTGTGAGAGTTGAGTATGACAGCTTTTTGAGTAAAAATTCCAATACGGTATCAATTATTACAGAGACATCAGACGTTGATGATATTTCTTTCAATGATATATGTATTCTTTCATCCGGGAACATAATTATTATTCATACTGACAAGAGAAATATTCCCAAGCATATTTTCATATATAACATTCACGGAAAATTAATTAATTTTAATTTATCTCCGAATGCAACAGAAATTATTTCCGTAAAAAATAAAGGAATATATATAGTCCGATTAAAATATTGTGATTTTGTGATTAATAAAAAAGTTGTTGTTTCCTTCTAAATAAAAAAGCATGTATGAAATTAAAACATACATGCTTTTAATATATTTATTGCAATTTACATTTATTGAATAATTAATTTTTGAGTATAGCTTGTTTTATCAGAATTGATTTTAACGAGATATATTCCTTTTGCAAAACCTGATATATTAATTCTGTGATTATTATTTTTTATTTGACTTGAATAAATTAGCTGTCCTGTAATACTTCTGATCTCAAGTATAAAATTAACGACATCATCAAGTTGTATATTTACATAAGACACAGCCGGATTAGGATAAACAGAAAACATGTTCTCATTAATTGAAGAAATATTTTCATAAGGATTATATTCATATGCACCCATATCAACAAAATCGTCAATAATTCTTTGGACCCCGGCTAAATCATATTCAGGTATATAGATTGTAGTATCAATTCCTGTATTTATACAAGGTGAAGAACTCTGAAGTGAAAAATCACCGTTTTCAGGATCAACAAACAGAGGATCTTCGTCAATATTGTTAATACAGACAGTATTTGTATATGTAGCCATACCTCCCTGAATATCATTATTGTAAAATTTCATATCTCCATCTTCGATGTTAATATAAAATTGGTCATAGTCATTGCCGTTATCAGTATTTATACCGATAATATTATTTGCAAAAAATACACTGTCGTTATTACAACCTATCGAAACAGCACCTCCGTCAGTATCGGAATAATTACCCACTATTGTATTGTTAATAAAATTACCTCCTGCATTGCATTTTATTCCGATTGCACCACCATTATGTCCGGCAGTATTATTTACAAAAAGATTATTAACAATATAAGGTTGGCATAGCCCACTTATAATCATAGCTCCGCCTTGTGACAGACTTGTGTTATTTTCAAAAACATTATTTACAATATAGGCATCTGAACAGCCGGAAACTTTAAGTGCTCCGCCACCACAATAAGAAGGATAACCAACATCACTCCACCACGATTTATTATTACTGAAATAGCAATTACTGATAATTGCTTGGTCAAATTTTAAATTATCGTTAAAACAACCAATATTAATTGCTCCTCCTCCTTGTTCTGCATTATTATTTAAAAACGTACAGTTTAAAATAATCGGTTCTGCATCATTTTGAATGCTTATTGCACCACCCATCACAGAACCGGAATTATATCGGAATAATGAATTTTCGATTTTAATTTTTGAAAAAAATTCAATTCTAATGGCTCCGCCACCTTCCCATTCATCAATTTCTTTACCAAAATAAAAAGCACAATAAGAAAAACGAGTTGTATCATTATCGTCCATATCAACACCTGTAGTATCAAAATCAATACCGTCCCAGCCTGTATAAGAAAAATCTGTACTGTAGCCGGTTGTGTCTGCTACTGTATAAACAATAGTATCTGTTTCTGTTCCTTGTGAAAGTAAAGTTCCTTCGATTTTCATCTTATAAAAATCGTTAAACATAATAACTGCTCCGGGATCAATCGTTAGTATAACATCATCAAGAACATAAACAGAGGCATCCATAAATACAGTATCATAACTCCAAGTTACATCTGCACTAATCGTATCATTCGTCTCATCTATTGTAAAGTTTTGTGAATTTGCAACAAAACTCAACATTGCTAATGCAATAAAAAAAGTAAAAAGTTTTTTCATAATATATTTTTAAAAATTAATATTTTTTAAATATACAACTTTTTTGTTTTCCGGCAAAATACCTTTTTGATATTAAGGAACGAATCATAAATAACTTATATTTTTGTTTCTCTTTTTCTGTTATTCAAAATTACTTTACCTTTACATCTCAATTCATAATAAATATGGATTTCAGCCAAACATATTGGGAAAATTTATATAAAACCAAAAAAACAAGTTGGGATATTGGATATATCTGCACACCTATAAAAGAATATATTGATCAACTCACCGATAAAAGTTTGAAAATACTTATTCCGGGTGCCGGAAACGGATATGAAGCGGAATATCTTTATAAAAAAGGATTTAGAAACACCTGCTATCTTGATTATTCTGAAACGGCAATTCAAAATTTTAAAAAAATTTGTCCGAATTTTCCTGAATCAAATATTGTTAAAAAAGATTTTTTTGAACATAAAGGAACTTACGATTTAATTATTGAACTTACTTTTTTTACATCAATTATTCCTGAAAGAAGAGATATTCTGGCAAAAAAAATGTTCGATTTGTTAAAAACGGGGGGGAAATATATCGGTGTTTTTTTTTGCCACAAGTTTGGCTGTGACAATCCGCCATACGGAGCAATTAAAGAAACATATATTGAATTGATTAAAGACCTTTTTGAAATAAAAACATTTGAAACAGCATACAATTCAATAAAACCCAGAGCCGGGAGAGAATTGTTTTTTATCTTTCAAAAAACTTAATAATTTATGTCTCTATAAATAATCATTCAGTTTCACTATCTTCCAGCCATTTTAAAATTTCATTAAAAAGATTTTTAGTCAATCTGTGTCCGGCTTCATATGTAAAAAAAGTAACATCATAACCTGCCTTTTTTAGCCTCTTTTCAGCTGATCTCCCGTGTTTGATATAAATAACCTTATCTTGAGTTCCGTGACCTATAAATACTTTTAAATTTTTCCCTTTATTTAATTGTTCCTGTGTCATTACAGAATAATCTTCATCTAAAGATAACAGAACACCTCCTAAAGCAATAATACCTTTAAACAATTCAGAGTTTTTAATACCCGTTAAATAAGTATAAGCAGTCCCTTGAGAAAAACCTAATAAATAAACATTTCTTATATTATAATTTTCTTTGAAATATTTAACGACATTTACAATGTATTCTTCTGATAAGGGATCGCCTCGTTTCCAAAGTTCAACATCCGAGATTTGAATTTCCCAAGAATATTGTGCATTTAATTTTCCGTTTGATTGAGACTTGACATATGCTCCTTGTGGTGCTGCAAAGATAAAATTCTTATTTGCAAAATAATCCCCGACACGAATAAATGAATCAGAACTACCTCCGTTTCCGTGTAAACCGATAACAAGGGAATATTCATTTTCAGAATTATAATCAACCGGCAACTTTATTCTGCATTTATTAAGTTTGCTTCCCTCAATATAAACTACTGAACCAAGCTTATTTTTATACTTATTAATTTCTTTTATGGTTTCCTTAAAAATATAAGTTCGTTTTATCCCCTCAAATGCTTTGTCGGTCTTAATATTTTCAAAATCGTTATAACCTGCGTTCACAGCTCTTATCAAATACTTTGATGTAAGTTCGTATTCGTTTATAAACCCATAACATCTTGCAAGTTTGTATATATAATCTGCATTTTTATAATCATATCTTAAAACAAACAAATAGTATCTTGCAGCATCCTCATATCTTTCCTCAATTTCAGCAACAGATGCTGATAAAACATAATTTTCCAATCTTGTATCCAAAAAATCTCCGATATGTTCATTCATCGGGTCAATATTTTCCGGCTTTGACCAATCTGTATTATTTTGAGAAGAAACAGATGAATATAAGAAAATAAACAAGAAGAAAAAAATTAAGGACTTCATAGCTTAACAGAAATTATTAATTCATAAATATGATCAATAATAAAGCATATACCCTATTGAATATAAAGAACTGTTAAGAAATTACTGTTTCCTTACAAATACAATTGCTTTTTTATCAGCATTGTACATCAATTTATAAAAAGCACGCAAATCTTCATATTTTTCAGGAGGGAAAGTCCCTTTATGAATAATTCTTTTTCTTATATATGTCAACTTTGAATTTTCAAAATGATAAGAGACTTCATAGCTTCCGAATTTATTACTTTCTGTAATATTTTCGGGTAAATATTCAAGATTGAAGCCTTCCGGAATATTATAAATAATTGTATCTGCATCAGTGAATCCTCTTCTGAAAACAATATCGGTTTTTCTGTCTTTTATTTTTCTCGGAATATTTTCTTTTCTGTTCAGAATATTCGGAACCAAAAACATTCTGTCAGAACTGACAGATGCATAATTCTTTACATTAATTTCCAAATTTTCCTCAACTGAAGGAATTATATCTTTATTATCTACAAATGAAAACTTATTAATTTTCATATTTGGAATTGCAATTCGTTTATTTAATTTCTTTTCTTTTTCTTCTTCTGATAAATCAAGAATTCTCCAAACATTTTCATATTGTAATCCGGCATATACAGTTTTAATTTTTGAACTTATACCGCCTGTTTCATCCAAATCAATTTCGGCATACCTGAACTGTGTATTAACTTCTTCAGGATATATTGTTGTATGTGCTATCTTACCTTTACCGTCCGAATCAATAATTAATACATCTCTGTCATCAGTAAATGTACCGATATAACCGAAAGGAGCAATTTGGCTTGTGCATTCTAACCAAATTGTGTCGTTTTCAAAGGGAAGACAAAGAGTTGCATGGTTAAATTGTATTGACGGAAATTCAACTCTCATGTCAGTTGCATCTTTTCCTGCATGAACAATAACATAATGTGATTTTACACCAACAATTTCTAATAGTGATTTTGTATAATAACTTAATGCTTTACAATCTCCGTATCCGTTTTTATCTGTATCTTCAGCTTTAAAAGGTTGCCATCCGCCTATTCCGAGAGCTATATTAACATATCGAGTTTTACTTTGCATATATTCATATACTATCTTTGCTTTTTCTTTATCATCAACTGCATCTTTAGTCAGCATCTTTATTTTTTTAATAGTTTCTTCAGGCAATGAATTTCTGTCGGCATTTAATTTGGCAATCCAAGCTCCGAAATTTTCCCAAGAATCTGCATTCCCGGAATAATTATCAAGTACAAAATCGGAAGGTGCAACTAATACATAAGGCACAATATTCTTAATACTTCTGTTAAATGTTTCTTTTTCAATTGCTTTAAAGTTTTCAACACTCCAAAAATAATCATTTTTAAAAAGCTTAGCATTTTTTGAATTCTCACTTTTAAAATTAAATGTTTTTGTTCTATACTTATTAATATTCATTCCGGATATTTTAAATTGAGAATTTTGAACAGCAACTCTGTAATCAGGAACAGGTTGCCATGACGGAAATGACAAAATCCCTTTGAAATTGATTTCATATTCATATTCTACTGTATAGGGTGGATTTTCTGCAGGTTTTCTAATTAATTTTAATCTGTTATCAGTATATAAACTAAATCCGTCATAATGACTAATATCAAAAATATCCTTTTTCTTAATTTTCCTTATAAGGTTTCCGGATTTATCGTATATCTTCCCTTTTATATAAGAAACTTTATAAAATTTACTGTATGGTACAATTAAAAAAGCATGTTCTTCTCCGCTCTTTTTAAGTATAGTCTTAATTTCTTTCACTTTTAAGACTGCACTTGATGCATCATTAATGATTAATTCTTTCATATTCTTTCTTATAACAACATCTGCATTTTCCTTCAAACTGTCAGGAATTAATGTAATGGAATAATTTATTTCTTGTGAACATAAAACCATAGAAAGCAATACGATAAATATTGCAAACAGCGTAATTTTTTTCATCTTATTTTAAACTTTTTTCTTAAATACAATTTTTTGATTTTGTTTTTCAAT
>JAUVIG010000491.1 GCA_030592825.1 Chlorobiota bacterium
AGTTTGAAATAAAGAAACTTGAAAAAAAGCAAACAAAAAATATTAACCAAATTCATATACACCAAAAATGATATAAAAAACGTCAATACCATTAATTGTCAGGATTATTAATTTAAATATTAACAATTTTTTTATGTCGGGTCTTGTATATTTTGCATTTATATTATTCTCTTTATCCTTATCGATATCTATCATAACTGCTTGTTGTAGTGCTGACATCCCACATTTTTGAATAATCGGAATAATCAAATTCTTTTTTTAAATAATTAAAGGAATCAAGAGATATAAAAAATCCGGATATTACAAAAATGCCGCCTATTAATCCGCCGGGAATAAGAATTCTCTCATTATCATTTTTTACATATAAATAACTTGTTACAATTGAAATTCCTAATCCTGCCAAAGAAAGGTATTGACCTTTTTTATATCTTTTTTGGTGTATGTCAATTTTGTTAATAATGTTAGTTTGGTTTTTTTCAAGTTTCTTTATTTCAAACTCTAAAGAATCAAGCCTTTGTTCATAATTTTGGGAATAAATATTACCTGAAATTAATACCAATACAATAAATGCAACTAATTTTTTCATGTGTTTGAATTATAGTTAAGTAATTAATAATCTTTGTTTTATGTTTTTTTTATTATGTACTCAAACAAAGTTAGTATATTTTTTGAAGTTGTGAGTTTAAAATCTTAAATTTATTGTGTTATAAAACAGATTTGTCGCAAATATGAAAGTTGAGATTGATTTTTGAATTCTGCCGGCAAAAAAACATAAAGACATTTTTTAAGGGATAAAAATGTATATTTACGACTTCTGAATACCGCATTGTTGCAGCAGATTCTTTGTTAGGTGTAAGTGAAAGTAAAAAGTGGTTTAAACAGAAATATTTAAAAAAAAATGTTTTACTTTGCAAGCGAATTTTTAAGCCCGAATAATTAATAAAAAAGACTACTCATGACAACAAAACTTCTTGAATTAACAGAAAAGATATACAAAGAAGGCGTTGAAAAAGCAAAACAAGAAGCCGAAGAAATTTTTGCAAAAGCACAAAAAGATGCTTCAGAAATTATCAATAAAGCACATAATAAAGAAAAAGGAATAATTGAACAGGCTGAAAAACAAGCTGTTGAAATTAAATAGAACTCGGAATCTGAAATGCAATTGTCAGCGAAACAGGCAGTAAGCAAGCTAAAACAGCAAATTACAGGACTTATTACAACTGCACAGGTTGAAGTTCCTGTAAAAGATGCTTTTAAAGATGGTGAATTTGTGAAAAATATTATTCTTACACTTATTAAGAATTGGAATCCGCAAAAGCCCGAAGAATTTAATATCAATTTACTGCTTCCGCAAAAAGATGAAAAAGAATTTAAAAGTTTTTTTGAAGATAAAGCCAAAGAATATTTAAACTCAGGGCTTGAGATTAATTTTGATGCAAACATTAAAAGTGGTTTTAAAATCGGACCAAAAAACGGCAGTTATATTATAAGCTTTTCAGATAAAGATTTTGAAAATTATTTCAAAAATTATATTAAAAATAAAACAAAACAATTACTGTTTGAAAAATAAATGTACCTGAAAAAATAATCAATCATCAATAATAAATAATCAATCAAAAGGGATGTTTAAAACAAATTATTTTTGTTTAGTTGCCGGACTTCCGGACATAATTATTAACGAAACCAAGTCGGTTGTTTCAAGCCGTGAATTTAAAATTGAACTTTCCGAACAATTAGAGCCGGCTGACTATAAATTGGCAGAACTTCTGTATCTCAATTACGATAATCAAAATTTGTTAAATTTAATTCTGGAAAAGAATAAACCTTTTAATAATATTGGAAAATACACACAAGAAGAACTCGAAGAACAAATTAAAGAGCCTACATATATTATTGATTATATGAAACAATTTATTATCAATTTTAAAGCGGAAGAAACTAAACTTTCCGATTTAAGTTGGGAAAATAAATTACAAACCCTCTTCTTTGATTTTGTTTTACTTACAAAAAATGATTTTTTGAAAGACTGGTTTAGATTTGATATGGATATTAAAAATATTCTGACAGCAATAAATTGTCAACAATTTGATTATGAAAAAGAAGAACACCTTATCAGCGTAAAGCATAAAAATGAAGTATATAAAAATCTTATTAAGGATGCTTTAAAATCAGACTCACTTTCAGGTGAAGTTATATATGCAGAGAAAATTTTGCAAATAGTTGAATCAGACGACAATTCATCAGAAAAAGAAAAGGCAACAGATATGATAAAATGGAAATTCCTTGATGAATTTACTTTTTTCAAATATTTTAATATCGAAAAAATATTAGCCTTTATTATCAAATTAAATATTGTTGAACGGTGGATTAAGCTTGATAATGAGACAGGTGAAATACTATTTAAAAAATTAATAAATGATTTGGGAGTTGAAAATATAACGGTAAGTTAAGTAATTAAATAGATTTTTTCGGAAGTTTCCGAAAAAAAGACGACACTGTCGAGTATTAATAAAGTATCAAATTGCTAAATTGTTTCATTGCTACATTGTTGTTTTTTAGCAATTTAACAATGAAACAATTTAACAATGTAATAATATAATAAAGTAAAAAATGAATACAAAAGGTAAAGTAGCGGGTATTATAGCAAACCTCGTAATTGTTGAGGCTGACGGGCCGGTTTCACAAAACGAAATTTGCTATATTATTATGAGTGATGTGAAATTAATGGCGGAAGTCATTAAAATTGCAGGGGATTTTGCTTATATTCAGGTATTTGAAAGCACAAGAGGCTTAAAAGTAAATACAACTGTAGAATTTACGGGACATATGTTAGAAATAACACTCGGCCCCGGTATTCTGTCTAAAAATTTTGACGGACTGCAAAACGACCTTGATAAAATGAAAGGGACTTTTCTGAAAAAAGGTGATTATACACCTGCATTAGAAGATGATAAACTATGGGAATTTAAACCGATTTCCGGAACAGGTGATGTTGTTATTCCGGGTTCATGGCTCGGCGAAGTAACAGAAAATTGGATGCCTCATAAAATAATGGTACCGTTTAAATTTAAAGGTACATATACAGTTAAAAGTGTTGTTCCTTCCGGCAAATATAAAATAAACGATACAATTGCCGTTCTGTACGACAGCGACAATAATGAAATCCCTGTTACTATGGTTCAGAAATGGCCTGCAAAAATCCCGATAAAAGCATACAAAGAAAAACCGCGTCCGTTTAAACTAATGGAAACAGGCAT
>JAUVIG010000405.1 GCA_030592825.1 Chlorobiota bacterium
GGGCCACCGGAACGTTCCGATTGTTAACATCTGACATTTGCTATACGAGTTCGACGGACCCCGTATTTAGCATAGCAGGGAGCATTTGGGTACATTTGGGCTACGGAGACCTCGGCGGCAGCGATGCGCCCGGTTGCAGGCCCTACTGGACATTCTCCATAGAGTAGTAGTAAGAGGCAGCGATGCGCCTGATTGCATGCCCTGCCGGACTTTCACCATAGAGTAGAAAGAAGGCGGCAACGCAGGCATCAGCACCACAAGCCCTGATTTCAAATGATTTTAACGCACATCTTGCTTCTAAACCGGTAACAGCAACAGACGAAAGCTTTATAGAAAAGAAAATAATCATTGAGAAAATGAATCAATTTAAAGATTTAAAAATTCTTATGGCTTGGCGACAAGAAAATAATTTTTCAAGGTGCAACTTATACATAAAATACGGTAAATTAATAACAGTGAAAAACCGTGTTTAATAATCTGCAGGGTAGAACCGGAACCTTGTTTGAAGAACGTTTCAAAAGAAAGCAAATAACAGATGATAAATATTTGAAGGATTTAGTTTGTTATATTAATAATAATCCCGTAAAGCATAATTTTGTAAAAGATACCAAAGATTATTATTGGACATCATACCATAGTCATATCTCAAAGAAAGATACAAATATAAAACGTGATATTGTGATAGATATGTTTGATGATGTTGATAACTTCAAATATGTACATGCGACCAAGAGCAATTTTGATGATATCGAAGATTTTTTATTTGAAGAAAACTAAACGCTCCGGAATCCGCCTAAAGCGGATGTTCGGAGGTTTTATTAGTTAATTTAAGAGTGCTTCCATTTTTTTTAACAGCAGTTTAAAATTTGTAGGTTTTGTGGTATAATCATTCATACCTACTTTAAAACATTTTTTCTTAATTTCTGCCGAAACATTTGCTGTAACGGCAATAATTGGTGTTTGTGAATCAGTTCCTTGTTCAGCCTCTCTTATTTTTTCCGTAGTTTTAAAACCATCCATAAGAGGCATTCTGATATCCATTAAAATCAAATCTATTTTTGTTGATGCATATTTGGCCAATGCTTCTTTACCGTTTTCTGCTGTAATAATCTTATTAACATGCTTATAAAGATTTAAAGTCATTACTTTATTATTCATAATGTCGTCTTCTACAAGCAATATATTTGCATCTTTAAGTTGAATCTTTTTCTGACTTTTAAAAAAGTCTTCTTCAACTGTTACTTCTTTTTTATCATTAATTTCCTTTCTTTCTTTTTCCTCAAGATAATTAAATGTGAAAAGGAATGATAATTCATTTTCTGCAATTTTTAATTTCAATTCACCGGAAGCTGATTTTGTCATATTCCTTATAACAGAAATTTCCGGTATTGAACCTGTTTCAAATTCTGATGGAGAAATTTTGAACTTTTCATTGAAAGAACTATCAGTTAAAGGACAACAAATTTTTAAAATAATGTTTTTATTTTCTTCTTTTGAAATTATGTTAAGTTTTAAATTATCAGAAGACAAATTATTATATAAGAAATCAATAACTGATACTATTATTTGAATAAGAAGTAATCTGTCTCCGAAAACTTGAGGAGGAATTTTATTTGAAAGATTCAAAGAGCATTTTAGTTTATCGTATTTTTCTGTTTGAAAGAGTTTTAAGGATTTTTTTATTACTGTATTTATACAAAAATTTGCTTTCTTACCTTTCACCGGAATAAGTTTTTTCTCAAATGTTTCCGGTATTGAATTTATAATTGCAATTAAATTACTGATTGAAAGTTCAACTTCTTCAACTACTTCTTCGTTTAGACTGTCTCTTTGTAAATTTATTATACCGGTTATATTATTTAAAGGTGTTCTTATTTGATATGATAAGTTTGAAAGGAACTTGTTTTTTTCAGATAGTTCTTGTTGTATTTCAATGTATTTTTTTTCTTTGATACTAATTACTTGTTGTTTAAGATTAAAGAAAAACTGTATAAAAATCAAAATCAAAATATATGCTGCAAGATATCGAAGTTTTAAATCAGATGAATATTCAGCCCAAATCTTTATATCATTTGGAATATAAAAAATTAACAATGTTATAATTAAGAATAACAAAGAAAATATAATTGTTTTTTTGCGTTCAAAAGTGAACGATATAAATATCGGATAAATTAAACCCCAAATGATTCCTGTTTTATTTCCCGCACCAATAAAAATAATAATAATAAATAATATGGATATCAATATTGAAGATATATAGGACTTAATTAAACAGTTCTTGATATTTTTTATTAAATAAAATAAAAGAATAAATGCTGTAAAAAAAGAAAATAATATAATGCTGAAAGATCTGTCAAAAGAAATAAAATGAATAACTGAAAAAATCAAATTTAATAATGCAGCAGCTATTATAGAAAAGTTTAATAATAATATCCTTTGAGCAAGTTCCGAATCCGGTTCAATGCTTTTTTTATGTATTAAAAAACCTGATATTTTATTAAATATTGACAAACAGAATTATTTTGTTTTAACGTAATTTATTTTAATATTTTTGCTTTCAAATTCTACTTTTTTTAAATCGGTTTCACTAAAAGTATTTCTCCAAACTATATCCATATCAGCAAATTGCATATCTGTAATCTTTCCGGGGATTTTAAACACTATTACAAAGGATGTCTTATCGCCTTTTTGCAATATTTTTAGTTTCATATCAGATCTGACATTTGCCCATTCTTTACCGTTTTCTGTTTTTAATACTGCCATAGAAGGAGAAACAATGCCAATTTTATCTCCGTGATAGATACATTCAAATTTTACAACAGTTTCATCGGTTTCTTTTTTAATTTTCAACATTTTTATTTTAAAATTACCTGCAGTAAATTGGTTTACATTAGGAGGTAAATGAAAATCTTCAGCTGCTGCTGTATTACCTTCAGCAGGGAATGTATATATGCCGTTTGGAATGAATTCAAAATTATCAGTTAAAAAATGTGTTCCGCCCTTAACTGTTAGTGTCGGACTTTTTTCCCCGGCAGGTTTAATTATTAGCGGATGTTTTGCCTCTTTTGGCATAAAATTGCCTTCTTTGTAACTGAATATACATTCTTCCTGTAAAAAAAATATATAGTTTTCACTTTTATTCGTGATTTTGAGTTCAAATTTTGCAAAATCATATTTTGAAACAGGATTTTTTATTTTAATAATAATATCGTTATTTTCAGTGTATTCTGTTTCAAAGTAATAATTTGTTTTATTTTCATCAATTTGTGCAAAAGATGTTATGTAAATTGTGATAATGAATAATAATAATAATGGTTTTTTCATGATTTTGAAGTTAAATTATAACAAAATTTAAGATTTTAAAGAAGATATATTACCTGATATATATTTTCTTATTTAGTTTAAGGAAATTAAAAACCAAAAATAACTGCGTCTGAATTGCAAATTTTATTTTTTAACAGTTCCTAATCTTCTGTTTTATCGATTATAGTTTTATCAATATTATATTCGTATTGAATGATTTTGTAACCGGTACCTCTTTTTACAAATCTGATTTTTTCATAAACGGTCGAACCTTTTTCAGTTTCACAGTTAAATTTTAACAGTACGGTTGTTAACCCGTTATTTGTACTGGTAGAAAAACCGTATTTTTTATGTGATGTTACTTTACCAAAGGCTTGCCAATGTTTGTCAAACACATTATAAAATTCATCTTTAATACCTGCATCAATAACAGATTCTTTATCTAATAAAGATTCCATTTTTACTTCATCTTCTGTATTATATGCTTCATAAAATTCATCTGCAACAACTTGAGCTTCATTAACAGATTCGCAGCTTGAAAAAAACAATCCTGCAAAAATCATCAATATTCCAAAAAGTTTTAAATTTTTCATATTACATTATATTGTTAAATTAAAATTAA
>JAUVIG010000152.1 GCA_030592825.1 Chlorobiota bacterium
ATTATCACTAATCAAAATTGCACTGTCAGGAGCACCGCTTAAATATTTAACAATACCTTCAGGTGTTATATATGTGCCTCCGTCAAATTCTCTGTTAAAAGAATACGGATTCGGATCAAATTTACATGAAGCCAACACTAACAGGATAAATAATAGATAAGTATTTTTCTTCATTTGTCTGAAATTAAAACTGTTATTCTGTCAAAGATATTAAACTTATATAAATTTAACGATTTTTATTAAAAATTATTGAATTTTTTATTACAGCATTTAAGCATTTAATCATTGAATCTACTCCGAAAAGTGATTTTTTGCCACAAAGACACTAAAACACAAATAATCACAAAAATTAAATTGCTTATTGTAAGCTCTTTTGTGTAATTTTGTGTCTTGGTGATTTAGTGGCATTTTTATTTTCTTTTACTTTTCGGAGTGTACTCATCATTACAGCATTTCATCATTTTATACATTAGCTTGACAAAAATTATACCGAAGTTTACATCAACATCTGCCTCTTATTCATACTTCATAAAATATCTTATGACAAATTGTCTGTAAAGTATAACTTCATTATCTCTGACATTATGTAATTTTATATATAATTTTAAACATTTGTTTTATATCTGTTATTGCAGCCTACAAGCTAATGATTGCAAGTTGCGGATATTCAGCAACTTGCAATTCACATTTTGCAACTCGCTTCAATAAATTATAATAAACTTTCGATTTAAGATATTGTTTTATATAAAATTACTGATACATAAGAATATTTGGCAAATATTTTGATTACCGGACAAGTAACAATGATTAAAATTATTTCTGTAAATTTATTGAAAAGATGACTAAAAAAAATATAAAAAACCTTGATTTAAACAGTAACGAAGATCTGAAAAATAAAAACAAACAAGATCTTAATATTGAAAAAAAGGGAACAAATGATGAGACAAAACCTGAAGAAAATATCAAAAACGATATGGGAAAAAGCACAAAAAAGGGAGGGAAAAAATCAAAATTTAAAGAATTAGAAGAAAAATACGAAACTTTAAATGATAAATATATGAGGCTTTCCGCTGAATATGATAATTACAGAAAAAGAACTCTTAAGGAAAGAATGGAGTTAATAAAAAATGCGGGAGAAGAAATATTAATTAATTTTCTTCCTTTTATTGATAATATCGAAAGAGCAAAAAGTTCAGTTGATGATGCAAAAGATATTAATGCTGTTAAAGAAGGTATTACACTTATACATAAAAACCTTGCTGATTTTCTTAAAGAAAGAGGAATTACTGAAATTAAATCAATAGGAGAAGTTTTTGATACAGATATGCATGAAGCAATAACAAAAATTCCCGCTCCGAAAAAAGATTTAAAAGGAAAAGTTGTGGACGTTATTGAAAAAGGATATAAGATGAAAGATAAGGTATTACGTTATGCAAAAGTAGTTGTAGGAGAATGAAAAATGTTATACTACAATTTTACTAAATTACTAATTCACTAACTTCGCTAAATGGCAAAAAGAGATTATTACGAAATATTAGGTGTTTCAAAAAATGCTGACAAAAACGAAATTAAAAAAGCATACAGGAAAATTGCATTAAAATATCATCCTGATAAAAACCCTGATGATAAAGAAGCTGAAGAAAAGTTTAAAGAAGCTGCAGAGGCATATGAAGTGTTAAGCAAAGAAGATAAAAGATCTAAATACGATCAATTCGGACATTCAGCTTTTGACGGTGCAAGCGGTTTCAGTGGCGGAGGTATGTCAATGGATGACATATTTTCTCATTTCGGTGATATATTCGGCAATTTCGGATTCGGAGGTTTCGGAGGAAGTACACGAAGAGGACGCAGAGTAAACAAAGGTGCTAATTTAAGAGTTAAAGTCAAACTTGATCTGAAAGATATACTGAACGGAACAACTAAAAAAATAAAAGTTAATAAACATGTTGCCTGTTCTCATTGTTCAGGTACAGGTGCTCAAGGCAGTTCATTCAATACATGTTCAACATGTAACGGCTCAGGGCAAGTCGTCAGAGTTCAAAACACAATACTCGGACAAATGCAAACAGCTTCAACATGCCCTACATGCCAAGGTGAAGGAAAAATTGTAAAGAACAAATGTCCGCATTGCTACGGCGAAGGTATTATTAAGGGCGAAGAAGTTGTTAAAGTCAGTGTACCTGCCGGTGTAGCTGAAGGCATGCAAATGAAAGTCGGAGGAAAAGGCAGTGCAGCAAGAAGAGGCGGTGTAAACGGAGACTTAATAGTTGTTTTTGAAGAAGAACAACATCCTGAATTGTTTAGAGATGAAGAAGATCTGCTTTATAATTTATTTATAAGTTTTCCTGATGCTGCAATTGGTACTTCTGTAGAAATACCTACTATTGAAAGTAAAGTAAAAATTAAAATAGCTCCCGGAATACAAGGCGGAAAAGTTTTAAGGTTAAGAGGTAAAGGATTACCGTCATACGGAAGTTACGGCAAAGGAGATATTCTTGTTAAGGTGAATGTATGGGTTCCTAAAAATATAGATAAAGAAGAGAAAAAAATACTCGAAAAACTGCAAAAATCTCCGAATTTTGAACCTCAACCCGAAAAAGAAGAACGAAGTTTTTTCGACAGGGTTAAAGATATGTTTTAAAATTTAACGCTCCGTTTTTAGGGGCGTTTTTTTTAATTCACCAAATAATTTTATCTTTAATCTAATTTACTCAAAAAAAGTAATTTGAAGCTATTCTCTACATCCAAGTTCAGACCGGAGCAAACTTTTAACAAAATTGATCCTTTAAGGTTTTACATCGGAATATTTTTAGGCATCTTTTCAGCTTTTATAATTTACAGTTTTGCATTTGTTATTTTTGAAGGTTTTCGCATGATGACCAAAACTGAAGATTGTTCATTTTGGATTGTGTCAAATGCTGAAATGAGTTTCTTTAAAATATTCACGGCATTATTATCATTAATACTTGCACAATCAGTTACATTAACATTTTGGTTGAAAGAACTTCGAGAAATTTCCTCTAAATACGGTTATAAACGAAAATATGCTATTAACAATATTAGAGGGTTTAGTTGGTATTTTACAAGTTGGTTCTTTAGAATGGCAACAATTATAGGCATATACTTCATATTAGCTGATAAAAAAGGATATTATGTCTTCAAAATCTATCCTGAATATAACTATTTGTTTATTTTCTTTTTGATAGTATTATTCTTAAACTCATGGCTTGATTTAAGATTATTTTCTTTGAAAAGAAAAACTTTAAAGATATTAATTAATGCTGTTATAATTTTAATTCTTGCTTTGGGACTTTCACGAATAGATATTGTTGATTATAAAAGTTTGAATCGGGCAATTAAAAAATCATGTATAGTAAACAATTCTCAAATTAATTTACCTGAATATGATAAATTTAACAAATTAGAAAACAAATCATTAATCAAACACATCTATCTTTTTCCTGATACAATTAATAATGACAAACCAAATCTTGTTATTGATCATGAACTTGTGAAGTTTTCAAATGTTGAAGAAAAAATTAATAAAATTAGAAGTAGAGTTGATAAAAGCAACAGAACTCATTTACAATTTATATTTCATATTGATTTAGAAGTTAGAATGAAATATATAAATGAAATCAAGAAAAAACTATCTAAATATGGAATATTCAGAATTGCTTATGCCGTTAAACCAAAAAATCCTGAATATGATATAAGATATTACGATTTATATATTAATTCAATTATCAATTCAGCATATCGTCAAAAACTTATTATTTCAACAGAACCTATTCAACCGCAGCCTGATATTATAGAAGAAGTTAACAGTTTTAATAAAATTATTATTAAATATCATAAAGGTCATTATTATATTAACAATAAACAGATTCTTGAAAAAGATTTGGTTAAAGTTCTCAAATCTAAAGCATATCAAACAGAGAACTACATTTTTTTGATCAAAGTTGAAGATAATATGATTTTCTCAACCTACTTTACCATGTGGTCTTCAATTTTATCTGCAGTTACAGAACTTCGTGATAATCTTGCCTTCAAGATATATCAATGTGAATTTGAAGATTTAGACGAAAGCAAACAAGAAAAAATTGCTGACAGCTATCCGATAAGATTTTTTGAAGTTACGGAAGAATTCAATTCGTTGATAAAATAGTTTTTTACAGAAACAAAAAACGACAAGGTTAAAAATTGCTTTCGGAATGCAACGAGGTGATTATTGCGTTTCTACAACTCACAACCCGTAGCTCACAACCCACAACTTGCAAACTGTATCCTGCAATTAATAGAAAACAACAAATAAAAGATATTATGTTTTCAATAATTGTATAAAATGTCCTTACTAAAAATCCCTGAAATAAAACTTAACTTCTTTATTGTTTTTATATTCAGAAATATAGGTTTCGGATAATCCGTAAGCATTTTTATAATTCTTTGCTTCTTGGAAAGATGCAAAACTGCCGATTGTATATTTATAATATATTTTTGATTTGTAAGTCTTAACAGAAAGATCAGTTTTGTTTAATCTGTTTTTCTGCGTTTCATTAGCCGGAATTATTGAAGTCCCGATCTGAATACGATATTCATTGCCTTCTCCGGAATAAGTGTTTACATTATCCGGAGTAATATTATTATTTGTTTTATTATCACCGTTTTCAACTAAATCAGTATAAACAATATCAGTTGTATTATAATTAAATTTTTCAGGTAAATTTACATTCTCAACTGTAAATGATCTTACATTAAAGTTTTCGGTTGCCGAGTTATCATAATTTTCAGTTATACTGTAATCTGTATTAACTACTGTAATTTCTTCATTACTTCGCCCCGTAATAATTGCAAATGCACGACATTGCGTATTTACGGCATCAGCTTCACTTGAATGGGCCGAAACATAAAGTTCATAAGCAAGTTTTTCTTCCTTTACTTCACCGGCAGATAATCGATTGGCAATTGATAAACGAAAACTGTTTCTTGCACTTTGCAACAAATTATCTGTATATGTTTTTTTATCACCTTCTAATTCTTTAGATAAACCTGTCAGCATCTCATCAAACAACATATAAAGATCTCTGTATTCAGCTTCATATATTCCTGATGCTTTTTCAATCATATTCAGACTTTTTGACATATCTTGTGAAGCTGACAGCTTATCAGCCTCGGCTTCAATTGCTTGTGCTTCTTTAATTTTTTCAATTATTTTTGAAATGTTTTCTTGTTTTTCTTTATCAAAGACCTTTTTGAAATCATCAAAATATTCATTGTCTTGAGAATAACCTGAAAAAAAAGAAATAAGCAAAATAAAAGTAAGTAAGTATCTTTTCATTTCCTTTTATTAAATTTTATAGTTAGTTTAGTTCAAATGTAATAATAATTTCATAGTTATGTCAAATTATACTGCAAATAATTTGCCGGAACAGAGATGTATTCATATATTTTTGACTATTTAACAGATATTTATGACTAATTCATTTTTAAGTTCAAAAATAATTTTATTTGTTTTCAGTTAAAAACTATTTTTGCAAAAAAGCTAGTGTCAAGTCAAGTTTGAAGTTTCGTATAAGTTGAAGTTATTTTTTCTTTTTATGAAGTTAGAAAAAAATAAGCATAGCCGTAGCTACGTGAATTTTTTTTTAACAAAATAAAAAGGAAAAAGAACAATGCTTGGTGCGAAAGTTCATGCTTGACTTGACATTAGTATTAAATCTAATAAAAAAAAATTGTTATGAAGATAAGATACATCCCTGTAATTATATTAATTTTCTTCACGTCGTGCTATATAAGCAAAAAAACTGCAAAAAACATTAAAACCGACAACAATTCAGAAACCACTGCGGTTGTTAAATCTAAAGAGACTAATTTGGGTACCGGCAATAAAAAAAGTGAGTTGATTAAAAATTACAAAGGCACTAATACAATAATAAATGATCTTATTCATACAAAATTATATTTAAAATTTGATTACAGAAAAAAACATGTTATCGGAACTGCGGAAATAACTATAAAGCCATACTATTATCCGACTGACAGTTTAGTTTTAGATGCTGAAAAATTTATTATTCACTCTGTTGAATTAATATCTGATAAAGAAAATAAAACATAGAAATTTACTTATGATGATTCAAAAATGTTAATTAAACTCGACAAGAAATATAATAAAGATGAAGAATATATTGTAAAGATAAAATATACAGCAAAACCAAATGAAGTAAAAAAAGGAAGTTCGTGGGCAATACGAAGCAACAAAGGTCTTTACTTTATTGATGCAGATACTGACAACCCTCAAATTTGGACTCAAGGAGAAACACAATCAAATTCTGCTTGGTTTCCGACAATTGATTCCCCGAATCAAAATATGACACAAGAAATATTTCTTACGGTTAATCAAAAATTCAAAACATTATCAAACGGAAAAATTATCAGCTCACTGCCTAATGACGACGGTACAAGAACAGATCATTGGAAACAAGACAAACCTCATGCTCCTTATTTAACTATGATCGCAGTAGGAAAATTTGAAATTATTAAAGATTATTGGCGTGATTTGCCTGTTTTTGTTTATGTTGAAAAAGGCGATGAGGAAAAAGCCGAAGCTTTATTTAAGAAAACCGGTAAAATGATCGAGTTCTATTCTCGCAAATTAGATTATGATTTTCCGTGGGACAAATACTCGCAAATTGTTGTTCGCGACTTTGTATCCGGAGCTATGGAAAACACGGGAGCAGTTATTTTCGGCGATTATGTTCTCGGTTTCAACAACGAAGACCAACGCATTGACTTTGAATGTATAGTTGCTCACGAACTTTCACATCATTGGTTCGGCGATTTAGTAACCTGCGAATCATGGGCTAATCTGCCCTTGAATGAATCTTTTGCAACATATTTCGAATATCTGTGGTTAGAACATGAATACGGAAGATATGCAGCAGACATACATTTAGAACAAGATTATTCGTCATACTCATTTGAGCGTTTTTTCAAAGATGTAAACTTAATACGTTTTTATAATAAGCATCGCGATAATATGTTTGACGGACATTCTTATCAAAAAGGAGGTCTGATTTTGCATATGTTACGATATACAGTCGGCGACGAAGCTTTTTGGGATGCTTTGGAATTATACCTGAAAGATAATGAATACCAAGCTGTTGAAATACATCATTTACGCTTGGCTTTTGAAGAAGTAACAGGCCAAGACCTTAATTGGTTTTTTAATCAATGGTTTCTGAACAAAGGAATTCCTGAATTTAAAATTACTTACGGATATAATACTTCTAAAAAAACTGCAACAATTACAATTGAACAAATTCAAAACTTGAAAAAATTTCCCTTATACAGAATACCTGCTTTTGTTGATATATATATTGATAATAAAGTTATCAGAAAAGAAATTTTAATAGATGAACAAAAAAAACATTTTGAATTTAAACTTGAAAAAGAGCCTTTGTTTATGAATTTCGACCCGAATAATTCTCTTTTATGCAAAAAAAGTGAGAATTATACTCAAGAAGAATTTATTGAAATATTAGATAAAGCACCCTTATACAAAGATAAAAATCAAGCCTTTGAAAACTTAACTAATTACACAAGTGAAAGACTTAACCAAGTATATTTAAATTTACTAAACCACGAATATTGGAAATTCAGATATATAGCAATCAGTAAAATGCAAATAAATAAAACAGATGCTTTATTTGATAAATATTTTGCAAAATTAAAAAACATAAGCGAAAAAGATGAGAATTATAGACTTAGGAATTTGGCGGTAAATAAATTAGAGGTGTTAAAATGATAAAATTTAAAAAACTTCAATACATCCGGGTTAAATTTTTTTATATCCAAACTTATTAAACATAGAATTATATACGTTATTTAAATTAATTTTTACCGGTGGTTACATAAAATCTACCACTCACTACAAAAATACTACCGTTCACTACAAAAATCGTAAATCTCTTTTTTATAGTTTTAATATTACATCGTTTTACTTCGTGAAAATCTGTTTGATTTAAATCTGTTTTTGCATTTTTTATACACAAAGTAAAAAGAAAAACCACATTTATTTTAAACCACAGCCAATAAAATTAAGATTTATCCCTAAATATGATTTATAACATATTTTGATTCAATGTCGTTTAGTTAAGAATCATCAGTATTTGTCTAATATTAAGACAAATATAAAAAAAGTTCTTTGAAATTGTGTTTTTTTCTAATTGTTATTATCTTTACG
>JAUVIG010000001.1 GCA_030592825.1 Chlorobiota bacterium
AATATATCCTGCAAAAGTATGATCGAATGATTGTAAACGAAAATCAGTTGAGTTATAAACATAAAGATGACTGTTTACATCAAGATTTCCGGCTGCGGTTTTAGTTGTTCCCTGGTTAAGATATAATCTGCCGTATATAACACCTGCGTATACAGTTTGGTCGTTTAAAGCTGCATCGTATCTGACATAAGATTCGTTTTCGAGAGTTACAGTTCCGAAAGTTGTCGGAAAATTATTTATGCCCCGTATATATAAAGATGTATTATCGGAAACCGTTAAAGTATTTGAGCCTGAACCGCGTAATTCAGCATTATTATTTATTATAAACCCAATATGATTGCCTTCGTCATTTAAAATAACTGTCATATCACCGTTTACTCTCATAATATCCCCGGCTCCAATATATGAATAACCTTTTACAGTTATATCAGCCGTTCCGAGTGTAAAATCATCGTCATTGTCATCGTAATATGTACCGCCCAGCATAACAATTGTTCCGCTGAAACCGCAAGTGCCGTTTAAATATCCGCCTGTTAAAGTTTGTGTATGAGTATCTCCGTTGTCGTTAACTTCTGCATCGTTGTAGATATAAATTGTATTATTTACAATCATATCTCCGTCAATCAGTTTTTGATTGGCAGCTCCTCCGTTATCAAAATATGCTTGATAGAATACTACATTCGACTCTCCGTCAGTTGTACCTGTTGTAACAGTTTGTTGTTGAGTTGAAGAATTGAAAGTTGCACGTCCGGCAGTTGCTTCGTATTTGCTTCCGTCATCAACTGTGAAGTTATTTTGAAATATATGTTGTTGAGAAGATTGAACCTCTGTATTATTAGTGATGTAAAAGTCATTTGTAACAGTAATATTTGCACCCAATACTCCCATTCCGGCTCCGTTATATGTAAGATTATAAAAAGTTGCAGATGTAGTAACGGACTGAATAAGAGAAGCATCCATTTGTATTGTTCCGTTTCCGGTCATTTGCCCGGTTCCGTTTTCTGTCCAGTTTCCTGCTACGGTATGGGTGAAATTACCGTCAGCAAAAGTTGCTCCGGTTTCAATAGTTACTGCTCCGTTAATATCAAAAGCTATACCTGCCGTAACAGTTCCTGTGTTGAAAGTTATTCCGTTAAATTGTGGGCTTACAGTTCCGCCGATTGTAAAATTTCCGTCAAGGACAACATTAGCAATTTGGCTGGAGGTGTTATATAAATCAAGAGTTCCGTTGTTTGTAACAGCACCTTGAAAACTTATTGTATGCGTTATATCAAATGTTCCGACAGTAAAGGATCCGGCAATTGCAGTCGCTCCGGTTACTGTCAGACTTCTTGCAGTTGCATCATTTCCGATAACAAGAACACCTGTATTGTTTACTGTTAAACTAAGAACAGTTGCATCTTGATTAAGAGTAACTGTATGGCCTGCGGCAATTATAACATCATCTCCTGCAACAGGTACACCTGCATCCCATGTTGCTGCATTACTCCAATCACCTGTTCCAACCGATGTAATGGTTGCAGAGAACGCATTGAAGGATGTAATAAGTATTAATAAGCTAACTACTAAAACTTTTTTAATTGTCTTCATAATTAAGATTTTTTATAATTTTGGAATAAAGTGCTGTTTTTTAAATTCTCTACAAACAGAGTATTTATTTAGCTGAATAGTTGCAGTTAAGATTAAAAGTTAATTGTTTTTTTGATGTTAGGCATATATCTTTACATGAAAAGAACATCTTATTATTTGAAATTTTACTGAACAGTACAAAAATATGAAAATATATTGAATTTAAATCATTTTTAAAAAATGATTTAAATTTCAAACATAAAACTATTTTCTTCTGTATTTCCGTTTCCTGATAACTGAAACTGTGATTCCAAAAATTGCTATTAAAAATAAGGGGAGCAAAACATTGATAAATTGTATTATAAAGCGATTATTACTTATCTTCTTATGATTAAGTAATCGCATTTGTAATTCACGAGAACGAATAGTCATCAGACCTTCGTCATCGCATAAATAATTAATAGTATTAAGTATGAACTCTTGATTTCCGATAAAAGTTTGTTGAGTAAATTTATCAAAACCGACAGGATATGGCTTACCATCCCTTGATACTTCATTTTTAATGATATCGCCGTCGCTGACAATTATCATTTTTGCATGTTTGCTTTTTGTAATGACATCAGCTCTTGAAATATTCGGGAAATATTTTTCGACAGGCCTGTTTTTAAAGATTGATTCAAACTTGCCTTCCAATAGAACGGCAATATTTTTTCTTCCGGCTCTCATCTCATTATCTTGAGGCATTCTGTTTATCAAATCAAAGCTAATCCTTGAAGGTATGGGGTCCAACTTTGAATAATCGGAACTTTTTAACAGAATTGTTTTTTTAAGCTCGGGATTACTGCCGACTGTATCAATTGTGCAAACAAATTCAGTTTTTATATAATTCAAATACTTTGAAACAACATGATCATTATCTGAAACTATAACAGGAAAATAATACCACGGATAATGATTTATTCTTGGTTTACCGTCAGGACCCTTTGTTGTTAATCCTATGGGTGATGAGAATTTATCCATCAATAAATCATGATTCACTCTCACGCCGTATTCAAAAAGCATGTCATTTAAATTAAGGTCTTGAGCCATAGAAATTGTGGAGCCTGTAATAAATAAACTGTCAATATTAGTTTTGGTTCCTTCTACTAACCACAGCACACTTCCTCCGTTCATAATAAATTGGTCAATTACAAACTTATCCTCTTCCGAAAAAACTTCTTCAGGCTTGGCTATAATGATTGCTTTGAAATCATCTAAAATCCCGAGAGTACCACCAATTCTACCGGTTTTTACCAAATAATATTCCGACAATACGGTAGAAATATCCATTACTTGATATTCATTCAACTCGCCATGTCCGTTAATAAATGCAATCTCCGGTTTTTTATCTTTACTTAATTTTTTAATAGCATTGGTTAATTCATACTCCAAAGACTGGATGGAATTATTTACGTTTTCTTCACTTTCAGGTGCAAATTCTCCTGCTGTTTTCAATAAATTTACAAGCGTTTCACGATCTTTATAAATAATTGATGCACCCGGAAATACCATCTTCTGTGAGGTCTTTCCGTCAGCACTTATTTCGTTGGTTTCAATAGGCAAAAGACCTTTATCTGTCAGGCTTCTATAGAATGCAAACCTAACTTCTTTATCTGAACTTTCTGCCGGATCAATAAACTCATAATCCAAATTATCGCCGGCATAAATTTTGAATTCATCCAATTCTTCTTTAATCTCACGTTTGTATTTTTTTAAAGTTGCAGGTAATCCCTCACCCTCAAGGTAAACTTTAATGTAAATTTTATCATTCAGATTTTCAAGAATACTAATCGTATATTTTGATAATGTAAACCTGCCTTCCGAAGTTAAATCAAATCTTAAAAACTTAACGGAAAGTACATATGCACCAATAATTATCAATACAAAAGAAAGTATAAATTTTATAAAATTATTTTTCAGATTCATATATTTTGCATTGTTGCATTACTGCATTGTTTTATTGTTTAACTGTTTCGTGTTTAAATGACACTAATAATGTATATTGATGACATAATTGATTTTTTCAGAAACTTCCTGAAAACTAAGTTTTGTTATGTAATTCAACTCATATAAATTTTAATCTCTTTATTTAAAATCATATCTTCCTTTCCAAAACAGCTTTGGCTGAAAAAATAAATATTAATGAAACAGCAATAAAATAAATAATATCTCGTGTATCAAGTACTCCTCTGCTTATTGATTTATAATGTGAGTTTATTCCTAAATTCTCAACATTCGGTGCAAATTTACCCCAAAGTTCAAGATTACTGACAGCTTCAAATCCTACAAACAAGAAAAAAGATACAATCATTGAAGTCAGAAAAGCAATAATCTGACTATCAGTAACAGAAGATGCAAAAACACCAACCGCCACATATACAGCAGCAAGAAAAAACAAACCTATAAATGAACCCCAAAAAGCACCTGTATCAATATTCCATACCGTATCTCCCAGCAAACCAACAGTTATAAAAAACAACAGCGAAGGGATTAATGAAAATATTACCAATACAATTCCTGCAGCATATTTAGCAACAATAATTTGAAGATCAGATATCGGACGTGTGTACAGAAGTTCAATGGTTCCGGTTCGTTTTTCATCTGCAAATAAACGCATGGTTACAGCGGGAACAAGAAATAAAAAAATCCAAGGAGCCATAAAAAATAAGGTATCAAGATTTGCATAACCGCTGTCTAATACATTATATTCTCCGGGAAATACCCAGAGAAAAAGAGAATTAGCTATTAAGAAAATTGAAATTACTATATAACCGGTCAAAGTACCGAAAAAAGATGAAATCTCTTTTTTAAAAATGACATAAGCTACCCTTGTATCCGAAAAAGTATTCATATATTTTATTTTCTGAACGGATAAAATTATAAAATATTTCTTATTCTGTGAACCGAATTATATTTTGTTGTTACTATTATTGATGAAATAATAATCTAATACTGCAAATATAAAAATTTGAAACAAAATGCAACAAGAATGATTATTTAAAATAATATTCAGACACGAGAATTTTTTTAATACAATCCATCTCTTTCCGGAAAATTTCTGTTACATTTGCGCGAAAATAAAAATTTAACATCGAACTTAACAAACATCATTTCTAAAAAAGCTAAATTCTATTGAATAATCGGAAAAATCAAATAATAAAATCACTTAAAGATGAACTGATGCTACTGTTTATTATGAGCGCCGGTGTTTTTCTTTTTATACTTTTTTTCCAACCTTTCCCGCTCGAAATGCTTGATTTCAATAACAGATTGTTATATGTAACCGGATTTGGTGCAATAACTTTCATATTAACAAGTATTATTCTTATTATTCTACCTATATTAATTCCTAAATGGTATAAAATAAAAGAATTGGAAAGCAATCTCCCTTTTATTTTGGGCTTTTTGTTCCTTACGCTTACGGCTACTGCTTTCGCATTTTATATGAGTTATGTCGGTATGGTTTCGCTCTCGCTGTATATTATGTTTAAAGTGGTTTTGGTTTGCATCTTGCCTTTAATCATATTAATAATTATGCATAAAAATAAAATGCAGGAGCGTGTCATCAGCATTGTACAAGAACAAAACAAATATTATTTATTAAAAATAAGGGATTATGAAAAACTTGAAGAAGATGAAGTAATTGATATCCTCTCCAATAATAAATCCGATAAACTGACTTTAAAGAGTAAACATATTGTTTCCGTTAAATCGGCAGATAACTATATCGAAATTTCTTATCTGGAAAATGATCTTGTTGAAAAAAAACTAATAAGGAGTACCTTAAAAAATATCGAATCGCAATTGGCAAATCACAGAAGTTTTATTCGTTGCCACCGCACCAGTATTGTAAATATTATTTACATTGATAAGCTTGAAAGAAATTATAGCGGCTATAGTTTAAAAATGAGCCATTTAGAAGAAAACATACCTGTATCAAGGCAATATTTTATGCAGGTAAAAGAAGCAATTTCTGTCAATGGATAAGCGTATTATTCACCCCTAATTAATGCCATTCGCCACAATTGAATATTATTCCCCACTTTAAGATTGTCATATAACCCTCTTAATTGCAATGTCTGCTTTTTTTATATAACCTTGTAACTTTATTAATAACAAGCAAATATGACAAATTTTTTGATAAATATTGTGAATTTGCCTTTAAATTCGGAATCTTATTCCTGAAACACAAAAACTAAGTTTATAAAAAAAATAACTGATTGAAATATGATAAACACGCATTCATTTCATATACCGGTAATGGGAATTGCATATACAATAGATACCCCTTTAAAAGTTTCACAATACGGAATTGACTCTGTTATTTCCATAGTTGATGATTTTCTTCTTGAAAAATTAAGAAAGATGTATTGTGAAAAATTTAAAATTCCTTATAATGAGATTACAGAAAAAATTATTGATTTCAGAGCAAAAAGAATAACGTCTTATCTTAATTTAATAAATAAATTAGCTAAAGATAAATTTGAAGAATTAAAAAATTTAACTATTGAGAAAGGTAATGAGATTAAAAAATACATTAATATGTTACCTGACAGTTCAGATATAAAACAAAAATTCAAAAGTTTGACACAAGAATATTTTGATAATAATAAAATCCGGAGCCTGTTAAAAGACAACTTATCACCAGGTAGTATTGATGTAAATATTATGACCAAACTTGATAAGGAGAACTATATTAACGGCGAAAAATTGCCTATAGAATTTAATGATGCTTTTGCAGCACTCAGGGGTTATGCAAACAGCGATTTAAGTTCCTCCATTATCCTGTCAGCAGGAATGAGTCCAAGGTTATACAGCTATATTGAGCAATTTGAAGATTTTTATCCGGACGAATACGGAAAAATAAAAAAGAAAATTGTTCTAAAAGTCAGTGATTACAGGTCAGCTTTAATTCAAGGAAAATTTTTGGCTAAAAAAGGATTGTGGGTTTCGGAATACAGAATTGAATCAGGACTTAATTGCGGAGGCCACGCATTTGCAACAGACGGATATCTGTTAGGACCAATATTAGCAAAATTCAGGGACAGCAGAAAAGAACTTATTCAATCAATTCACGAAATCTTGATTCCGGCACTTTCAGATAAAAAACGTCAGATACCTGCAACAGAATTACCTTTAAAAATTACTGCTCAAGGCGGTGTCGGTACCGCAGAAGAACATCAATTTCTAATTGATCATTATCAAATAGATTCTGTTGGTTGGGGTACTCCTTTCCTTTTAGTACCTGAAGTAACAACAGTTGATGAATCTACTGTAAATAAATTAATTGAAGCTAAAGAAGATGATTTGTATTTAAGTAATATTTCTCCTCTCGGTGTTCCTTTCAACAGTCTTAAAGGCAATACTAAAGATCTTAAAAAATTATCTTTGATTGATAAAGGAAAACCGGGAAGTTCATGCCCTAAAAAATATCTTGTATCTAATAAAGAATTTACTGATAAAGCTATTTGTACAGCTTCACGTCTGTACCAACGCTTAAAATTGAAAGAATTGGATAATGAAAATCTGTCTTCTGAAGAATATCAAAACAAATATAAAAAAATTGTTGACAAATCATGTATTTGTGTAGGTTTAGGCACAGCTGCATTGTTGAAGAATAATTTAGAAACTAAAATTGAAGGTACCGGAGTTTCAGTTTGTCCGGGTCCGAATATGGCATATTTCTCAAAAAAAATGAGATTAGAAGAAATCACGGATCATATTTACGGAAGATCAAATTTCATAAGAAACAATCGCCCGAATATGTTTATAAAAGAACTAAAAATTTATATTGATTTTCTTAAAAATAAAATTGAAGAAACGAGTTTTCCTATAACAAATAAACAACAAAAGTATTTTATAACTTTTATAAAGAATCTACACGAAGGAATTAACTATTATCGCGAATTATTTACTAAGCTGAAAGATACGTTTAAAGATACAAAATCCGGCATATTTAATGATTTAGATTCCGGTATGAAAGCACTTAACCTTTTAAATTCGAAGATTGAAAATATAAGAATGAATCCTGTCCAAACAGCATTATAACAGGATTTTTTGATTATACGTTTTCCTCTTTTCAAACCATACTCATTAATAATATATTAATGATATTATTTAAGGGCACTCCTAAAATTATACTTACCTGCCAAAATCAATATCAAACCGAATATATTATAGTTTTTTTCGACAGATTGCCGTAAAACATAAAAAGATCGCCTAAAAAATACTATATTTGTAAGTAATTTTTAAAATACTAACATTTAAATATTTTCAAGATATGGATTTCAGTTTTACCGAAGAACAGTTAATGATCAAACAAGCGGCAAGAGATTTTGCACGCACTGAATTACTCCCCGGCGTTATTGAACGCGACGACAATGAAGTTGAACCCGTTGAACAAATAAAAAAAATGCAGGAAATGGGATTTATGAGTATGATGGCTGACCCTAAATACGGCGGCGAAGGAATGGATACAATTTCCTATGTTCTTGCCATGGAGGAAATTTCAAAAATTGATGCCTCCGCATCCGTTGTTATGTCAATACAAAATTCATTGGTAAATTGGGGTTTAGAAACTTATGCAAGTGAGGAATTAAATCAAAAATATTTAGTGCCTATGGTAAAAGGTGAAGCAATCGGTGCTTTTGCTTTATCAGAGCCGGAAGCCGGTTCTGATGCTACAAAACAAAGAACAACTGCAATAGAAAAAGATGATCACTATCTTCTTAACGGAACTAAAAACTGGATATCAAACGCCTCTATTGCTGATTATTTCATCGTCATAGCCCATACACATCCTGAAAAAGGACACCGAGGCATTAATGCCTTTATAGTAGAAAAAGGTTGTAAAGGTTTTGAAATAGGCCCCAAAGAAAACAAAATGGGTTTAAGAGGCTCACACACACATTCATTGATGTTTACCGATGTTAAAATTCCTAAAGAAAATCGTATAGGAGAAGACGGCTTTGGTTTCAAGTTCTCCATGATTGTTCTTAACGGCGGCCGAATTGGTATTGCTGCCCAAGCTCTTGGTATTGCACAAGGAGCATTGGATCTTTCAATCCAATATTCGAAAGAAAGAAAAGCATTTGGTAAATTAATATCAGAACATCAAGCCATTGCATTTAAATTAGCTGAAATGGAAGTACGAACCGAAGCAGCACGAAACATGATTTATAAAGCTGCTTGGCTGAAAGACCAACACAAAGATTATAATTTGGCAAGTGCAAGTGCTAAATATATCGCAGCAGAAACCGCTATGTATGTTACTACTGAAGCTGTTCAAATACACGGCGGATACGGTTATGTTAAAGAATACCATGTAGAACGTTTGATGCGCGAAGCCAAACTTACTCAAATTTATGAAGGAACTTCTGAAATACAACAAATTGTAATTTCGAGGGAATTGTTGAAATAGATAATAGATGTTAGATTTTAAAATTTAATTTTTTTATGAAAATCATTTCAATAGTTTTTATCATTGCAGGTACATTAAGGCATTGAAAAACATAAAATCGCATCCTATCATAAAACTATATATCGAAATTTTCATATCCTGTATGATTAATTCAAAAGGAAATTTGTCGAGCATATATTGAATTTGCCGATTAATAACAAAGCTCTAAAAAAAACCCTCCTGCAAACATGCTTGCAATCAATAGCTTGCAGACCATTCCAACAAACAATTCAAATTTAACTAAATATTTAGTTGTATAACTAATATTTTAGTTGTATCTTTGTCCGAAAGATTTTATAATGAAAGAACTCACAAAATCGGAAGAACAAATTATGCAGATTCTTTGGAAAATCAATGAAGGCTTTGTAAAAGATATTATTGAATATTTTCCTGATCCTAAACCTGCTTATAATACAGTTTCTACAATCATCAGGATTTTAGAAAATAAAAAGTTTATAGATCATAAAGCCTACGGCAGAACGTATCAATATTTTCCTGTTATCAGCAAACAAGATTATACCACAAAGTTCATGAAAAAGTTCATGAAAAATTATTTCAGCGGTTCTTTCCGACAAATGCTGTCTTTTTTCTCGTCAGAAGAAGAATTGTCAATTAATGAATTAGAAAAATTAAAAAAAGAAATGGATTTAATAATCCAAAAGAAAAAACAAAATAAATTATAAAACTATGGTAAGTTTTTTCAATTATACAATCGAAGTTATTATTTCAATGTTTCTGTTTTTTACGGTCTGGAAAATATTTTTGCAAAAAGAGACCTTTCACTGCTTGCATAGACTCTTCTTACTAACATCTCTGATTATATCTTTTATAATACCTTCTTTTGAATTTATTTCTCCTGTATCAAATCAACTCGGTTTTTCTGATTATATAACAAACACAATTCAAATTGAAGAAATAATAATCAATCCCTATAACGACTCAATTTACCTCATTGATTGGTTAAGCTTATTCTATATTTCAGTTGTATTATTCCTGTTAATCAGGCTTCTGTCCCAACTACGATCTATCAAGAAATTCGCAAAAAAATGTGAAATTCAAATTTATCAAGAAAAGAAAATCTATATAACAGACAAAGATATTTCTCCGTTCTCGTTTATGAATTATATATTTTTTAATAAAAATGATATAAAAGGAATAAATTTCAATCGTATATTTCAACATGAACTTATTCATGTAAATCAAAAACATTCTATTGATATTATTTTACTTGAATTAGTAATTATTTTTCAGTGGTTTAACCCTATGATATATATCTATCGAAAACATTTGAAAACGCTCCACGAATATTTATCGGACGAAAAAGTTATCCTGCAGGGCTTTCAAGCCGATGAATATAAAATGCTCTTGATTAAGCAACAAATTGGATTTCAATTTGGATTTGCAAATTATTTTAATAAATCTTTAACATTAAAACGAATAAATATGATTAACAAACTTAAATCACATAAAACAGCAAAATTAAAATTATTATTTGCTGTACCTATTCTCGCTTTTACGTTTTTACTATTTTCATTTTCAGGAAATAAAAATGAAACATACAATTATAGTGTTTCGGCAACCCAAGATACAATATATGACCAAGCAGATGAAATGCCTGAATTTCCGGGAGGTAAATTGGCACTCAGAAAATTTTTAGCAGAAAATGTCAAATATCCGGAAATTGCCAAAAAAAACAAAGTAGAAGGTACAGTTTTCATCAAATTTGTTGTTGATAAAACCGGGAAAGTAGGCGATGCAGTAATACAAAAAGGCATTTCTGAAAGTATAGATAAAGAAGCTTTGAGAGTTGTTAAAATGCTGCCTCCTTTTAAAAAACCCGGATATAACAACGGGAAACCTGTTGACGTTTATTTTTCAATCCCAATCACTTTCAGTTTAAAATAAAATCAAAATACAGCCCGTAATTGATCTTACGGGCTATATTATTCTTTACTTCATGCTAATTATTAATCATCATAGGCATTAACAGCATTAAAACATCTTCATTTTCTGAATCCGACTCAAAAGGTAACATTATTCCTGCTTTTGAAGGTTCAGACATTTCAAAAACAACTTCAACTTATACGAAACTTCACACTTGGCTTGACACTGCCTTGGCAACAATAAACATAATTTTGTTTTTTATAAATGATTGAATATCTTTGGTTTTCAGTGTAAAACCAAAACCATCACCGATGAACCTTTTAAAGAAGCTCAAAAACCTCGCTTTACAAAGATTTATACCTTTAACTTTGTTTTTTTTTCTTTTAAGTTCCGTTCTTTTTGGTCAAAACGAAAAAATGAACAAAAAAACGAAGAAAGCTGATGATTTACTTCAAAAGGCATTGGTTTTAAGTGATTCCGCAAAGTATGACAGTGCCATAGTTTTACTGACAGAAGCATCTGCTTTCTACAAAAAGAAAAAGAATAAAGAAAAGTATATTCATTGTAAAAATGAAATTATTAAACAATCAAGGTATATTAAATTTAATGATGAATTATTAAAACCTGCAAAGGAGAATATTGTTTATTCAAAGAAAATTTTAGGCAATGAGCATTATCTGACAGGTAATTGTTATAGTTTGTTGGGAAATATTTTTGCAGATATTAATAAAATTGACAGTGCATTGCATTATTACAGCAAAGCAAAAGAAATTTGGGAATTGGATAAAAAGAAAAATAAAATGAGAATAGCCGATGCAAATTTAAATATCGGAAATATGCTTAAAAACAAAGGTGAGTTTGATAAAGCTGCTTCACTAATACACAAGGCATTAAAAACCAAAATTGATTCTCTCGGAAATAATCATCCCGATATTGCTGCTATATATAATAGTTTAGGAGTTATGTATTATTATACAGGAGATATTGATTCATGCGCATTCTATTTAATGAAAATGCTGGAGATCAGAAAAAATTATTATGGAGAATCTCATCCTATAGTAGCAAATGCATATAATAATGTAGGAGTTGCATATAAAGTAAAAGGAGATTATGATAAGGCCCTAACATATTACAAAAAAGCTTTAGATATCAGAAAAAAAAGTCTTGGTTTATTACATCCTAATTTGGCATTAAGTTACAGCAATATTGGTGTAATTTATGCAAATCTGGGAAAATATAAACTTGCAAACGAATATTACGAAAAGGCATTAAAAATCAGGTTAGAACTTTTTGGTGAAGACCACATAGATGTAGCAGCTTGTTATACTAATATGGGTATTAATTGTATGGACTGCGGTGAAGGGGGAAGTGCCTTATTATATATACAAAAGGCATTCAAAATAATAATTGAAACATACGGTCAGGATAATCCGAATACATCAAGTGCCTATAACAATATGGGGGCTGCTTATGTTTATGGTCTCGGTGATTTAGATAAAGCTTTAAAGTATTTTATAAGAGGCTTGGAACTAAGGCTTAAAACTGATGCAAATAATCCATTAATTGCAAGCAGCTATAATAATATTGGTGCTGTATATAAAAACAGGGGTGATTACGAACTTGCATTATCTTATTATAAAAACGGACTTAAAGTTATAAAGGATCAGTTTGGAGAACAACATATTGAGGCAGCTTCTGCATACAATAATATGGGTGAGGCATATTTATTACTAAACGATTTTGAGACATCCCGAAAATATTTTGAAAAAGCACTTAATATCAGGTTAGAACTCTTTGGTGATAACTATCCCGGCTTAGCTGAAACATATCTTAATATTGGTACGGTTTACAGCAAACTTGGTGAGCTTGAAAAGGAAAAAGAGTGTTATGAAAAAGGACTTGAAATTTGTTTGAAGAACTTTGATGAGAGAAATATCTCTGCTGCAAGATTATATCTAAACCTTGCAATGAACGCGGCAGACATGAAAAATTATCATGAGGCAATTTCATTAACAGAAAAAGCTCTCAGCGTTCAAAAAGAAATATATCCGGAAGATCATCCCGGTATTGCAAAATCTTTGTCAAATTTGGGATTAATATATTATTTATCAGGGAATTATGATTTATCTGCTAATTATTATTTAAAATCTTTAGATGCAAACTATATCGGGAAACTAACTGACAATTTGGATTATTATTTAATATTGGATGAAATTCAATATCTCGAAACATTATCTGAACTGGCCGATTTGTACTTTACGAAATATAAGCTTAAAAATGATATTCCGGCATTAAAAGAAGCGATTTCATATTATCAAAAAGCTTCCGATATGGTTTCTTTTCTGGCATCAGGCTATTCTGTTGAAGCATCAAAGATGAATCTGCTTAAAAAGGCTGCCGGTATTTTTCAAAAGGCTTTAATTTCAACTGAAATCCTTTATCGAAATAATAAGAATTATAAAAATACAGCAACGGCATTTGGTTTTTCAGAACAAAATAAGTCTTCTGTTTTATATGAATCAATAATAAGAAGTAATATTAAAACTGAAAACACATCGGACAGTTTGTGGGTTTTGCAACTGAATTTATCAGGAAAGATAAATTATTTAAAAACCAAGTTTTTGGCAGATGAGAATGATTCCCTCAATTTGCAAGCTAATAATGAGCATGATGCAGAACTCTCAAAAGCAATTATTGATTACCAAAGTGTTACAGAAGATATTCAATCAAGAAAACAGAATGCTCAGTATGTTGTTTTCTATAAACAAACTTTGATTGATTCTATTCAAGCTAATCTAAAGCCCGTCGAATTAATGCTTGAATATTTTATTTCAGATTCAGCAGTTTATTGTTTTGTTATCGGAAAACAAATCTTGGAGTTGGAAAAAGTAAATATTGAACCGGAATTTAAGGGTAGATTATTTGACTATATAACAAGCATAAAAAAACATCGCTTTTCTCAATTTCAGGAAAACAGTTACTACCTTTATAATAAATTGATTAAACCTGTTGAAAAATATTTTACAGATAAATCAAAACTAATTATTATTCCTGACGACTATTTATTATACCTTCCTTTTAGTTCACTTATTTCACAAAAGCAAAATGATAATCAGATTATTAATTTTTCAAAATTGGATTACCTGATTAAGGATTACGAAATCGTATATCAATATTCGGCAAATTTATGGCTTGAAAATTTTCAAACAGGACAAATTAACAATACAACAAAAGGTTTTTTCGGTATTGCACCCTTTTCTACAAACGAAATTGTCAGCGAAATTGACAGTACAAATTTAAGTTTTTTAGATAAGGCACTTCCGGAAAGTGTATTGCGAAATATCACAAACAGCAAGAATGAATATAAATCATTACCATATTCCGGTAAAGAAATAAATAGTATTGCAAAATTATTTGAGTTACAAGGTATTAGTACAAAAAATCTTATTGACACTGATGCATCTGAAAAAAATCTAAAGACCTTTGCTAAAGATTTTAAATACCTTCATATTGCTACTCACGGTATTATAAATAATATTCATCCTGAATTAAGCGGATTAGTATTTATTAATGATAATAATGTGAGTAAAGATAAGGAACCGGACAATAAAACCAAACAAAGTTGGAAATTAGAACAAAATACGGATGGGATTTTGTATGCAAAAGAAATATTTGATTTGGACTTAAATGCTGAATTAGTAGTTTTAAGTGCCTGCGAAACCGGTATTGGTAAACTTGAAAAAGGAGAAGGTGTTATTTCACTGACAAGGGGATTTTTATACAACCGGGTACCAAATGTTGTTTTCTCTTTATGGAAAATCAACGATAAAAACGCCTGCGATTTAATGACCGACTTTTACAGTAATATTTTGCAGGGCAAATCCTATGCTTCTGCACTTAGACACGCAAAGCTTAATATGATCAGTAATAAAGAAACTGCCTATCCGGGAAATTGGGCGGCTTTTTCTTTGATTGGGAAATAAACCGATAAAATTATTTAATGAATATCCGTATACTCCCCCATAGTTCATTAAACAGATTGGAAATCAATTTGTTTACCCCAAACCCTAAAGGGAGCAAATTGATTTTCTTCACACCCTTTAGGGATTGGGGTAAATGAAGAAAATCAATCATTAAAGTGGAGTATACGGATATTCATTAAATAATTTATTGCCAATACAAAATATTTGTCTATATTTGCACTTAATTCCGAAATTATCCAACTAATTAGTAACAGTATGCAAAATATAGACAGAATTTTGAGTATTGAACTTCCAAAAAATCAATCAGCATTTTTATGGGGGCCAAGGAAAACCGGAAAAACAACCTTATTAAAAACCAAATTTCCGCAAAGCATTGTTTATGATTTTCTCCAAACTGATTTATTTTTTAATTTTTTAAAAAAGCCTTCACTATTACGTGAACAATTGCTTGCAAAAAACGGGAAGCTATTGAATTCCCCTATAATTCTTGATGAAGTACAGAAAGTTCCTCAAGTTCTTGACGAGGTTCATTGGTTGATTGAAAATAAGGGAATGCGCTTTATATTATGCGGTTCAAGTGCAAGAAAACTCAAAAGAGGACGAGCAAATATGCTTGGAGGGCGTGCGTGGCGGTATGAAATGTTTCCGTTAGTAACTGCAGAACTCGAAAATTGGGATTTATTAACAATCCTAAACAGAGGCTTAATACCGGCACATTACCAACAAAAAAATTACAAAAAATCATTACGTTCATATACACAGGATTATATGAAAGAAGAAGTATTTGATGAGGGCTTAACACGTAATATTCCGGCATTTTCAAAATTTTTTGATTCTGTTGGTTATTCTCACAGTGAACTAATAAATTATTCAAATATCTCTCGAGATTGCGGGATAAATTCAAAAACCGTGAGAGAGTATTACCAAATACTTGTTGATACATTAATGGGGCGTTTTGTTGAACCTTTCAAAAAGCAACAGAACAGACAGGTAATAACCAAGGCACCTAAATTCTATCTGTTTGATGTTGGTGTCGCAGGAGCAATCTCAAAACGTGTTTTAGAAGAAGAAAAGGGTGAATTGTTTGGAAAAGCATTTGAACACTTTATATTAATGGAAATTACTGCCTATAATTCATATAAAGAAATTGACTTTGAAATAAACTTTTGGCGAACAAAATCCGGTTTGGAAGTAGATTTTATTCTTGGCAACGGTGAAGTGGCAATTGAAGTTAAAGGAACAAACCGTGTTGATAATAAAAGTTTAAAACCCATTGAAACATTCATTGAAGAATATTCACCTGAAAAAGCTTTTGTTGTATGCAATGAAACAGAAGAAAGACTTAAAGGGAAGGTTCGCATAATACCTTACAGGAAATTCCTGTCTTCGTTATGGGAAGGTGAGATAATTAAATAAATTTGTTCATGCAAAAATACAAATAAAAAAAAGTAAACTTCTTTGTAACGATTTTTAATTTCCGGACATATCAGTATAAATTTGCATGATTTCCTACTTGCAAAACTTTTTATTTTTATAACTCAAAAATTAAAGAAAATGAAATCAAAAGGCATTCTGTTTAAAAACATAAGCAAAATAAGTTATCTGTTTTTTATAATAATTGTTATATTTTCATCGTGTAAAAAGGATGAAAATATTGAGCCTGTGCAAATTTCTGATTTAAGCGGATTTTGGATTATTTCAGAAACTATTACAGGTAATTGCCATGGAAGTGTTGAAACTGAACAAAAAACAGAAATATTTTCAATTTATCAGCAAGACAGCAAGTTGACAATAACAATTTATCCTAACGGTGATATTCTTAAAGGAACTGTTGAAGGGGATAAAATCTCATGGGAGGGCACAATTCCTACCGTCAGCGGTAAAACGGATATTGATTTTACAGGTACTGCAACAAACAACGGAAATCAAGCTGCAGGAACTGCAAGTTGGGAATGGAACTCGGATACATACAATTGCTCCGGCACTACAAAAATATCAGGCGAAAAGGTGATTCAAGAAACAGCCGATTTTTCAGGTGAATGGGAAGGGACTTGGAAAAGTGAGGAAAATTCGGCTGACGGAACATTTTCAGCAAATGTTACTCAAAATGACACAATATTAAGCGGGACTATAGATGTTCCCTTTTTAGATATATCAAATGCAAGTTTAAAAGGATTTGTGTCAGGTAATGTTGTTTTTTTTGGTGACATAGAAGAAAAAATAAAATTTGTCGGCATTATGAATGAGAATACAGGTGAAGGCACATACAGCTATATGTCTTTAAGCGATGAGGGTAGTTGGACAGGCACAAAACAATAAACTTAAATATAAATAAAAAATTTAAATTATGAATCTATTTCTAAAAATTCCGGCAAATAATAAAACCAAACAAATGACCATGAAAACTTTATCTGTTCTGTTTATTTCAATGATATTTATCCACCTTGTAAACGGACAAGCAAAGGAGATTCCAAACAAGAAAAACAATGTTTTTATTCTATTAAACAATCATCTTGAAAAGAGAGGAAGTGAGAATTATTATACTTCCAATCCCGACTTTTCAGTTGGGTATGAGAGAGACCTTTTTGGTTTTGGTAAAAATCGGTTTTATGCCGGTATAAGAACAGGTGCTTATAAGGAATATGTTCTCACCGGTTATGGCTGGAGTCATCCGGAAAAAACCAGATTTTTCATAGGCCTTTCTCCCTCATACGTGCTTAATATTTCTAAAAAATTCAGGTTACAAGTAAATCTGCTTTATGATGTGTTACTACCTGATGATTATGATGAGATTTGGTCTTATTGGGCAGTTGAACCGTCATTTCAGTATTTCGTCAAGAATTTCTATGTCGGTATTTCTGCTGCAACAGGTGTTTTCCTTTTCTTCGATCCAAAAGCCTATATGGATAAAGCAGGATTAAAGCTTGGATACCAGTTCTGATAAATACAAATATCAATAAGGACTAAGTTTATTCCTGAATATTTTAATGGTACAAAACAATAAATTTTAAAGGTAATTTTAAAAAAATTTAATTGTGAACCAATTTCTAAAAAATATATTTACTATCATTTTTGTAGTCGTTTTTATAATTTCTTGCAAAAAAGATGAACCGGAAATTCACGAAGATCCTATTGTTTATGATGAAACAGGAATGTTGGGATTGGCGGATTCACCTTGGCCTTGCGACGGACATGATTCACGAAGGACATCACAAAGTCCGTATAACGGACCAAGCAACGTAAATGCAATAATGATTTATGATTCATCACCCGGATTTCATACATCTGATGCAACATCACCGGCAATTGATGCTTCCGGAAATTTATTCTGCATGGCATGGACACGTGTTTTAAAGTTTTCAAGTAATCATGATTTTGAATGGGAAAACGGAACAGGTTTATATTTGAGGAATATTCCGCCCATAGCAAAAGACGGAACAATTTATATAGGCGGATTTTATCAGCAATCTGTTACAAATTTCACGACCGGATTAATTATAGCTTTAGATCAATCAAATAACACTAAATGGGAGTTTAAAACACCGGACGAATATGACGGCGGAATTTGGGGTGCTTTAGCTATAGGCTCAAACGGAACAATATATACAGTTGATGCATCAGACGGTTTATTTGCAATAAATAAACAAGGTAAAAAACTTTGGTCTTATCAACCTGACAGATTAACTTGTTCATCACCGGCAATTGCCCCCGACGGAACTATTTATGTTATTGATTCTGATGACAATCTGTACGCAATAAAACCCGAAGGAGAGCTTTTATGGAAATACTCTGCAGGTAAAGATATTAATTATGATCCTGTTACAGGAATTGACGGCACAGTTTATATAGGAACTGAAAATTCATTACTGGCAGTCGACAAAATCGGTGACAAATTATGGGAATATAATTTACCGGATGCTGCAATAAATCGGCCATCTTTGGCAAATGACGGTACTATTATTATTGCCTGTGCCGATAATAATATTTATGCAATAAACTCTGACGGAAGTCTTAAGTGGAATTACAACACCAACGGAAATGTTACAAGCCCTACAACTATTGATGCTGCAGGCAGTATATATTTCGGTACAAAGCCGGATTCCGCAAAAATCATATCTATATCAAACCAAGGCCAACTTTTATGGGAGTATCCCTTGTGGTTAGGCTATGTCCAACCGGTTATCGGAGCTGACGGAACATTGTACGTTGGTACAGCAGAAGGTAAAATTTATGCACTAACTGAAACCAAATAAAAAAATAATTCAATAACTTTTAAAAAAAAAATAATGACTAAAAAAATACATATCAGAATTATCAAGCTCACTTTATTAACATTAATCCCTTTTTCAATCTTTTCGCAGGATTTAAAGGATAAAAAAATCGAATTTTCAATAACCGGAGGTGCATTATTACCCGGGAAAGTACAAGGTTCTTATGAATCGGACTATAATCCTGATTCTACAGTTACTATTACTAATAAAGTATCGCCTTTAATAAAATTTGTTACAGATTTTAACATATTACCATATTTATCAGTCGGTATAAATGTAAATTTTGCAAAATTCAACATCAATGATATTTTATACAAAGATGAATCTATGAAGGAAGGTAACGAGGTTAGTTTAGGTTACTGGGACGACAGAGAACATATAATTCCTTTGGATGATATTAAGATGCTTGAAACAAATGTATCTGTTAAAGGACGTTTTATTTTAACTGATAAGATTGTGATTAAACCATGTGTGTATCTGGGTTACAGAAAAACCTTTTCGAGCAGCCCGGATGCAAGGGAAAAGGGCTTGGTCTTAAATTATAATATTGAATATCAGTATTATTTCAAAACAAACCATTTTTTAACAGCAGATCTCGGTATTTTTTCTCAACCTTACGGAGGTGTGACTCATGTGGCACATGTTCGCTCATTTGGGGTGCCTTATATTACAATAGGTTATGGATTTGCAATTTAAACAAAAATCTAAATACTTCATTTTCCTTTTTATGATTGTATTTGTGTTTTTAGGAATCTTAATAAACTGTGCATTGAGATCATTGAGAATTGACGGTGATTTAATTCATACTTTTGATTATTTGTAAGCTAAAAATAAACTTATGAAATACATGGCAAACATAAATATAAGAAATTCTTTTTTGCTAATCCTGTTCTTTTCTGTAACAATATTTTTATTGCCTAAAAACGTTATTGCCGATGATTCTATAAGAATTGAGTTAGATGAAATATTGTTTTTTGAATCCGGAAATGATGTTCCCGATAAAAAAGACAGAAAATATATTAATCATTTTAAACCCGAAACACAATATATTAATGTTGAATTAAACATTAAAAACCTGAATTATAAAAAAGAAGATAAAGAATATAAAATAACATTTATTTGGAACTATTTAAACGGAGACGAATTTGGAAGATCAGAGGCGACATTTAATGTGAAATCAGAATGGTCAACTGCTTATATAAACCGGGGTTGGGGATTTACCGATAAAGGAAATTGGCGACTTGGCAGATACACGGCTAAAATACTTATTAACGACAGCCTCTTAGCAGAAAAAGACTTTTTTATTACCAAATTTGATGAGGATTTTATTTCACTTCCGGAAGATAATAAAGTCATTGAAAACCTACAGAATATTTCTTCAGATATCAAGTACAAAATCCTGCATCAGTATAAAATAGTACCGCAACCATATTTTAATTATTTTTATGATATTAATTTCAGTGAAGACGGGAAAGATATCGCATATTCTATTGCTAATTATGAACATCAAAATGCCACTTCATATTCGGGTTCTTCAACATCAAGAGATATGCTCTTATTCAAAAATAACAAACAAATAATTCCGAATTATTTTATGATACGAGCCGATTTTGATAAAAATCTTAAAAACTTAACTTATTTCGGATTAAAACTTAAAACTTCTGATATAAAGGATGCTGAAGGAAACGGTTATTATAACGGATTGCAATTGTATAACAATACATACTATATCCCGTTAGATATAAGTCCCGACAATAAAAAACATATATATATACTGAATACGATGCCCATATTGAAATCTTCATTCACATGGGACAATGCCTACGAATTTTTAATGATAAACAATAAAAAAACACAAGCAGAACACTTAAAAACTGCAAAATCAATAAGAATTACTAAATCTACCCAATCAATATTCTCTCGAACAAATTCAATAGTATTTATTAAAAATTCGGATAATTCCTATAATGCATTATATACGGCAAAATACAAGTTTGACAATCAGGCTCATTATGCATTATTTAACGAAGCAAAAAGAATTTCACCACAATTTGACGGCTACATCAGTATACCCTATTTATCTCCTGATGAAAAAAATGTTGCATACATTGTAAAGGATAAAAAAGAGTGGTTTGTAATGATTAATGATAAAAAAATAACAAAAGGATACAAAGAAATTAAAGCGTCAAAAGCATTAAACAACGTAAAAAACGAAATAGTTTTTTGTAAGCAAGGGAAAAATGTTATTTACCAAGCTAAAATAAAAGGCGATTGGTATGTAATGAAAGGCGATGAAATAATATCCGACGGTTTTTCAAAAATTGAATTAATTACAGTGAATCCTGCCGGAGACAAGATTGCTTATATTGCAAAATCCGGAAAGACTTGGAGTGCATATATTAATAAAAGAAGAATTTCAGAAGAATTTGATCGTTTTGGGAAAGAAATCAAATTCAGCCCCGACGGTAATAATATTGCTTATGCAGCAGGAACTGAAGACAGTATGTTTGTAATGATAAACAATTGTAAAGTATCATCAAATTTTAAAATTCAATATCAAAACTCATTATACATGGGAAAACAACCGCTTGCAATCACTAATCTTACATTTAACAAAACAGGTGATAAGCTTGCATATATAGTTATTTTTGAGTATTCCGGAGAAGAATATGTGGACAAAATGAAACATTCTTATATCATGATTAATGATGCTCGGATTTCACCCAAAATGTACAATGCATCAATACACTCAAATAAACCGGGTGAATTATTTTATGCAGGAATAGATATTTCTGATTTAATTCTTCATCATGTTAAGATTGAATTTTAAGAAACGACTTTAGTTCCTGATTATAAATTTGCCCGTAAATACTGATTCTTCTGTAGTTTCCAATTGCCAGTAATAAAGACCGGGTTTAAGTTTTTGTTCAAAAAGGTAAGTAGTATCAATTTGCTTTTCGAATATGATATTTGCTTTATTATCAAAAACTATGAAATTAAGTGAATCAAAATCTGCTGATTCCCATCTGATTTTGATAATCTCATTCGGTTTAAATTTATAATTAAATTTCGGAGACAAAACTTCAAGATTTCCGGCTCTTACAGAATTTTCTATAAAATTTTCAAATTCAGGCATAATTTTGTATGCTTCTGCTAATAGATTTGTGTTTTTTTCATATTCATCATTAAATTCTTTGTTTATGATAGTCGAATCTTCTTTTTTGAATGTAATTGTATCAATATTTTCGGATTTTAATGATACAACATTTTTTCCAATTTTATTTTTATCTGATAATAAAATGCCTAACCATGTTATTGAAACAAGAACTAATAATGTAGCCGCAATTTTTAGTAAAAAAGAAAAGTTGATTACAGGCTTCTTGCTTGTTTTTGGAATTGCAAATTTATTTTGATTGATTTCTTTCGGTAACTCATTCCTGATAATACCGATTATTGCTTTTCTTTTTTCCAGTGTATCCATACATTCATCGCAAAACAAAAGATGTTCTTCCAGTCCGTTTTCTTCCTCTTCTGTTAATTGATTAAGTAAGTACTTGTCAATTAAATCGTTATTTATAATATCATTATGATTCATATCTTAACAATCAGCATTTTAAATGTAACCGTGCAGTCGTGCCGGTTTTTCAAGTTTTGCAAGTGCTCTGTGTTTGATAACTCTGCAATTTACTTCTGTAATATTTAATTTTTCAGCAATATTTTTAAGTTTTTCCTCTTTAAAGAATACTTCAAAAAGTATATTTTTTTCTGACTCGTTTAAATCTTTAAATAAGTTAGATATAAATTTTTCTTTATCTGATTCCGGTATATACTGATCATAATTATCAAAATAATCCGGTTCAAAATCATTAGTATTAAAAAAGAGATTCTTTTTCTTTTCTCTGTAATATTCAAAGAGTTTTAAGTTAATTATTTTAAAAATATATGATTTTAATAATCCGGAGTCCTTAAAAAAAAGTTCATTTTTTTGTAATTTGTTTAGAAAAACAACTTGCGCTTCCTGATAAAATTGTTCCTGCAGTTCAATATCTGAAAAACCTTTTTTTATAAGCCAGAATTTAATTCTTCTTTTTAATAATATATCAAAAGTCAACCATACTTTTTTATCATTTCTATATAATAAATCAAAATAGTTTTGAAACAGCCTTGGAATTTTTTCATTTGCTTTCGATATTATAAAATCTTTATATTCTGAGAAAGTACTTATTGTTTCCTGTCTGTAAGTTATTTTTTGTATTATATCCGAAAATAAATCATCAAATAATACTTTTCGGCTGCAAATTTCATCCTTTCCGGCTATCCAATCAAGTTCAATATATTTTTTAGAGAAATACCGGGAAACAACTATCTTCAAGTTATTCTTCACTATAGAAATCGCTTTCTTTTCACCTAAAGTTAGATTATTAATCAGCTCTTTAAATTTATCATGCATCCCTTTATATTTATGAGATGTAAAAAATCACTCAAATGTTACAAAAAATATGTAAATAAACAAAAAGCCTGCAAGAATTTTCAAACAGGCTTTTTTATAATATCTTCAATAACAATTAATTATTAATCATCATCGGCATTAACAGCATTAAAACATCTTCATTTTCTGAGTCCGACTCAAAAGGTAACATAATTCCTGCTTTTGAAGGATCAGACATTTCAAAAACAACTTCTTCCGAACCGATATTTTGAAGTATCTCCGATAAGAAAACAGATTTAAAACCAATTTCCATATCATCGCCTTCGTACTGACATACTAAACGTTCATGTGCAGAAATTGAAAAATCAATATCTTGTGCCGAAACTATTATTTCATTTGCCGTAAAATGTAATTTTATCAAATTGCTTGCCTGATTTGAGAAAACTGATACACGTTTCACAGTATTGTAAAGATCAGACCTGTTAATAATTAATTTATTAGGGTTTTCAGTAGGTATAACTGACGCATAGTTAGGGTATTTCCCTTCTGTTAATCGGCATATTAATTTAAAACCGAGAAACGTGAATACAGCATTTTTTTCATCAAACTCAATAGATACTACCTCATCAACCAATCCGACAAGTAAACCTTTTAATAAATTAGCAGGTTTCTTCGGCAATATAAAAGATGAATCCTTATCGGCATTTCCGTCGGTTCTTTTGTATCTTACAAGCTTATGCGAATCAGATGCAACGAATGTAATATCTTCCTTTGTCATTGAAAAAAATATCCCGTTCATAACAGGCCTTAACTCATCATTTGCAGTTGCAAAAACGGATTTGTTAATACCGCTGTCCAAAAGTTTTGCATCCAATTTGAATTTCACGGATGTATCTTCGGACAATTCCGGAGCTTGAGGATATTCGTCAGCAGGAGAACCGACTACACTGAACTTTCCGTTTTCAGAAAGTATATTTACAGATAAAGTTTCAGAATCAATCTCAAAAGTCAGAGGTTGTTCCGGAAACTCTTTTAAAATATCTAACAAACGTTTTGCTTCCAGAGCAATTTTTCCTGAACCTTCACTATTCTCAATGCTTAGCTTTGTAATTAATGTAGATTCTAAATCTGATGCAGTTATGGTTAATTCTCCTGTATCAAGATCGAAAAGGAAACTGTCGAGTATCGGAATTGTAGATTTTCCGCTGATTGCTTTACTTACACTTAGCATATGTGAAAGTAATTCTGAACTGGAAACAATAAATTTCATGTGCTTTATTTTTATTATTTATGAATAATTTGCTAAAATATACATTTTTAAATTTAAAACAATATGCCGGCTTATCTTTTTTTAAAAATTTAGGCTAAATTTAATTATTGACAATTTACTAACACGATTTTAACATGATTTAAACACATTATTGATTCCTCCACAATTTTAACGGGGTGTTTTAAATACTAAAATGATTAAATGCGACAATGCTATAATAATAAAAAGGTCATAATTCTAAAATCACTTTTTGATATTATTAGCTCTACTGTCTTTTTAACAATTCCTTGGCATAAACGTCACAAATTGTATTCTCATAATGAAAAGAGTGTGCTTTAACCCATTCAAATTCAATATATTTACCTTGAGTCAGTTTATAATATTCTTTCCAATAAGTTATATTTTTAACTTTCTCTCCTTGAGCAGTAAACCAATTATTTAATTTCCAATTATAAATCCATTCAGTCAAACCTTTAATTACGTAGCGGCTGTCAGTTATAATCCTGATTCTTTCGCAATCTCCCAACTCCTTAAGCCCCTCTATTACAGCTACTAACTCAATTAAGCTGCTGTTTTGAATTTCCTTAATACCAAATTTTATATCATATAGAGCATTTGTTTTTTTAAACAATGCAACATAAGAACAAAGTCGCTTTTTTACGGAATAACTACCGTCAGTAAATATACTTATAAAATCATTTTCATAATAATCAAGTGTATAAATTTTGGGAGAATTCGTACGTTTATCATAAACAATGATTTTTGAAAGATCGTTAAATCCTACGACTTCCTTATTATTTCTGATAATGAATTTTAATCTGAAGCCAATATAAAAAGTATCAGCTCTTTTATTATGGAAGATCTTTCTGATTTGGTATTCGTTTTCTTTTAAAACTTCAGTAAAAAAATTATTTGATTCAAAGGCAAGTATTTTTTTCACCGGTGTAAAACTAATCTCTGCTTTATGTGAAGATGAAAAAATATGAATTCTGTATGCATCATTTATTTGATCAAAAATGTGCATATCACATATTATCGGATATTTAATTTCAGTATTAATAACTTAGCCAATTTTCAATAATATTTTTTCCGAATTTTGTCATTATGGATTCCGGATGAAATTGGATACCTTTAACATCATATTTTACATGACTGACAGCCATAATTATATCACGCTGTGATATTGCCGTAACTTTCAGATCGTTATTATCATTATCAACCGAAACTGCCCAAGAGTGATATAACCCGGTTTCAATCCTTTCAGGCTGATCTTTAAACAATTTATCTTCTCTGTCAATTATTTTCGTATTGGTTTTAACTCCGTGATGAACCTTGTCAGGATTATATAAATCTGCTCCGAAATATTCGGCAATTGCTTGCATTCCGAGACAAATTCCCAGTATTGACTTTTCTTTATAAAATTTATCAATTATTTCAAATAAGTTTACTGTGTGTTCAGGTAATCCGGGTCCGGGTGAAATTAAAATTTTATCAAATTCAGAAATTTCATTTAAATTTACCACATCGTTTTTAATTATCGTATATTCGCATAAATTGCTTTCATAAAGCAGTTGTGCTAAATTAAATGTAAACGAATCATAATTATCTATTAATAAAACTTTTTTCATATTAACTCTTTAGACAGAAATAAGGCGATTCAAAAAATGAATGAATACGGGAAAAATAATTTACCCTTTTTGTTCATTATTGATTTTGACTTTAAAAAAGCATATATACTTGATAAAGAAGAATTGGACCCTTACAAAGTTAAGTTTTCTTTTAACAATTTTGCGAATTGTGAGGATAAAAAAATTAAGAAACCGATAAAATTTGAAAAAAAAACTCCCTCACTGTATAATTATCAAATATCTTTTGATAAAGTACAAAAAGAAATTAATGCAGGCAATACTTATTTATTAAATTTGACTTTTTCTTCAGAAATTCAAACAAATTTGGATTTAAAAGAAATATATAATCTAACTAAAGCCCCCTATAAACTCTATTTCAATGATGAATTTACGGTATTTTCTCCTGAAACTTTTATTAAGATAAAAGATCGAAAAATTTCTTCATTTCCCATGAAAGGAACTATTGATGCAAGTATTCCGGATGCTGAGAGGAAAATATTAAATGATCATAAAGAAACTGCCGAACATAATACCATAGTTGATCTCATAAGGAATGATTTAAATATGGTTGGCAGAGAGGTTAAAGTTAAACGATTCAGATATATTGACAAAATTACTACCAACAAAAAAGATCTTCTGCAAGTCAGTTCAGAAATCAGCGGCATTTTACCCGATAATTATTATGAAAACATCGGAACCATAATTGACAAACTACTTCCTGCAGGATCAATAAGCGGAGCACCAAAGAAAAAAACAATTGAAATTATAAAATATACGGAAACACATAATCGAAACTACTATACCGGAATTGCCGGATATTTTGACGGCAAAGATTTAGACAGCTTTGTAATGATACGATTTATTGAAAAACAAGGCAATCAATTATTTTTTAAAAGCGGCGGCGGTATTACAAATTTCAGCAATGTAAATTCAGAATACAACGAAATTATTGATAAGGTCTATCTTGCGATATAAGTTTTATTTGAAAGGTATTTTTTTATTTCTTTTAAAAATGCATTTCTGTCATTTTGGTTTTGGTTATTAGCAAAAATTACTTATCCTTGTTAATACAGATTAACAAAATATGCCTATTATTAATAATCAAGAATAACAATGCTTACAGATTTACTTTTACAAAAATACTTTGCTTTCACCGGCAGATGAATTTGTTTTAAACGGAGAGGACCGGAGCATAGCCATCAAGTAAAAAAATCAGGGGAAGTTTATTTTTCGTAGAAGTGCATTTCTCGCAGATATTTCCATGCTCGTTCCGGCATGAAAAATTTTATATTTTTTTTCTCTTTAACCGCATTGCGAATAAATGTGGAAGAAATTTCCATTAAAGGAGCATTAACAAGAGTAATATTTCCAACTTCCTTAAATTTTGAATCATCAAAACCCGGGCGAGGATACACATAAAGCTTATGATTTTCAATGATTTGATTTGAATTTTTCCATTTATGAAAGCTTTTCAAATTATCACTTCCCATTATGAGTGAAAATTCTTTTTTAGGATATCTTTCTTTTAAATATGTTAAAGTATCAATGGTGTAAGAGGGTTTTGGCATCTTAAATTCAATATCACAAGCATAATATTTTGTTGAATCACCAACAGCTTCTTCAACCAAAGCCAATCGGTGATAATCTTCTAATAAGTTTGCTCTCTTTTTAAACGGATTTTGCGGACTTACAACAAAAAAAATCTGTTCCAAATCAGTATATTCCAAGATATAATTTGCAATAATCATATGCCCGTTATGCACGGGATTAAATGAACCGAAAAATAAACCTGTTTTATTCATTTTAAATTTTTAAATCTGTTTGGGGTCGTGAACTAAAATGTCTTGTATTATATTATTTTCTGCCATTTTACAATTTTTATATCTTAACTAATTTTGATTTTTCTGGTTATTACCAAATTAATTCCTGTAATTTTAATAATAATCTAAACAATAATGTAAAAACTATACTAATAAAGATGGATACGAGAAATATTTTCAAAATTTTTCTTTTATCAAACCTTGTTAAATTTTTTGCAAAATCCCATCCGCATACTCCACATGTTCTATGTTCAAAATATATTGGCGTATATTTATATAATCCTACATTTTCCTGCAAATCTGATTCTTCTCTACTTGATATAATCTTTTCTGATGTGCATCTTGGACAAACATTTAATTTATGGTTATTTATCCTAACTTTTAATTTTCTATTAATCAAAAAATTAATGTCTTTCGAATTTAAATTTCTTGAATTAATTTCATCTTCAATCTTCTTATAAGTAGCATCCAGAAAATTACTCTTTTGGTACTTAAAAAGAAATGCTAATTCAAAATCTTCATATTCCTTTAATTTATCTGTTAAATCTGACATAATAACATGAATTGCAGTACAACTCCAGTATATAAAAGCATTTTAATTTGAATAATACAAAAAATTATCATATATTTGTATTATATTATTCCCGATAGCCCCTGATTTTCAATCAAGCTATCGGGTTTCTGTTTTTACTTAATTTCAAAATCAAACATTAAACGTTCTTCCATATAACCCTTCAAATTATCACCAATTTTAATCTCTCCTACTCCGGCAGGTGTTCCCGTAAAAATTATATCCCCAATTTTAAGAGTGAAGAATTTTGAAAGATAACTAATCAATTTATCAAAAGAAAAAATCATATCTTTTGTATTTCCT